>JAIRRD010000164.1 GCA_031256155.1 Holophagales bacterium | reverse complement strand
ATTTTTCATTTGGAACCTGCGCTCCCAGATTATGCGCTTCGACCTCGGAATATCGCTCCAGTCCGTAGTGATGGTTATATCCCTTCATATTCATTATGGCATCAATGCCAACTGTGTGGGCATCAAATCCGGTACAGGCACCAACTATGACTACCTTTCGGCCAATGCGGTCGCGGATTATGTCGCAGGATTCCTGCATTGAAAAGAGCTTTTCGCCCGTGGCTTCTTCCGCTTGTATCTGGCTGTAATCAATATTTATGCTGGTTTTTCCATAAGCCACATAGAATGAAAAATTATCGGCAAGAGCGTGGCTGTGTACTATGTCAACATGGTCAAAGCCCAGTTTTTCAACGTATAAACGGGCGGCTTCGCGCCCTTTGGGGCCGCAGGGTACGGGCAGCGTGAACGACAGTTGCACGGCTCCGTCATCAAGGGTATCTCCGTAAGACCGAATGTACATTTTACGCTCCGCCTAGTCTGGCTTTGAGTTCTTTTTCAACGGGGTTCCAGTAGTCGTTCCCTTTTTTAACCAAACCCTCCAAGCCTTTGCCCATGTCCCTTGGCCTCTTTATATCGGCAAAAGCGCCCTGCTCCATGCACTCCATCAGACCTGTCGCGGCAACTGATTCCAGGAAATCAAGCGTTTCTGATAAAACCAGATGGGCGCGTCTTATAATAACCCCATCTGGCTTAAATGTAATTTCATCGCTCAAATCAGCCATATTGTTCATAACGTATTTAGCGTTATCCAGAGCCAGTGCGCGATCCTGCATGTAGGGCGTGTGGATAGCCTCTGTCAACATTCCAAGCAGGTGTATGCCTTGGTCTGTAAACTTGGAAACGAAGTTGAACAGGGCGTTTTGCACAACGCCTTTGAATATGTCCCCTGTCATAAATTTAGTCGGCGGCATGTATTTTAAAGGCGCTTCGGGAAAAATCTCCCTTGCCATTTGTGCCTGCGCGAGTTCCAGCAAAAATCCATTCCTGATTTCCGGTTCCATTTCAAAAGCATGACCCAGACCCATCTGTTTGGGGGACAGACCGGCTTCAAGGGCAAATCGCTCATTTAAGAACTGACTAGCTAGGACAGTGTGAGCCTTTTCAACGGCATCGGATGTGGTAAGATAGTTGTCTTCACCTGTGTTTATGATTATCCCCGCGTAGGCGTTTATCATGCGGCTGAATTTTTGATCAACGAAAGTGCGGTACATATTGATATCCCGAAACAAGATGCCGTACATAGAATCGTTCAGCATCATGTCCAGCCGTTCCAGAGCGCCTGTGGCAGCTATTTCGGGCATACAAAGGCCTGAAGCGTAATTGGTCAGATAAATATACCTCTGCTGCGCTTCAGACACCTCATCCAGGGCGGCGCGCATTATGCGGAAGTTTTCCTGCGTGGCGTATGTCCCGCCAAAACCTTGTGTGGTGGCTCCATAGGGAATGTAATCCAATAAACTCTGTGCAGTTGTGCGTATTACAGCAATCACATCGGCACCCTGTTCGGCAGCGGCTCGCGCTTGCTTTACGTCTTCATAGATATTGCCGGTTGCGACTATAACGTATAAAAGGGGGCTGTTGTTCTTGCCTTTGAATTGTTCCAGTTTGGATTCCCTGTATTGCCTGTTTGTTTGAATACGCGCTATGTATTGAGCTGTGAGCTGGGCAGCTCTGGTTTCAATGGCTTTTGGATCACTAAGGGGAAGGTCGGCAATTTTCAGCCCATCGGCTATTTGAGTATTCAAGCCTTCCAGTGTCTGTCCTGTCCGCAGTAGCGCGTTTACATACCAGCGCAGTACACCGCCTTCAAGGCGATCCCTGAGTTGATCCACTACTATATTGGGAACCGGAACACCATCGGCATCAGCCCCGTCAGCCCCCGCTAGACGCAGTGAAGCTCGTTCTACTGCCACAGTGGTGTGATGCTCAATAAAATCCATTATTGGTTTGATTATCCGAACCGCAAGATCACGCGCTCTGGCGATTTGATCTTCCGGCAAACCTAACTTTTTTTGCATGTTCCACCCTTATTGTATTATATCATGTGAGCAGAAAAGGCGCTGAGCGCTATATAACCTGCCATCCCAGAACGATAGTGTTTCAAAAAGGGATCATAGATGATTCTTTGCACAAGTATTTGAGCCACTCTTGAAGCAACCATAATCCCAAAATGCAACTCTCTCCTCAGGACTACACCATGAAGCTATTACTCTACGCAATAATTTCAGTTGTCTTTGCCGCTCCGTTGTTGTCGCAGTCAGACATGGAATACGCTTTGTCGAGGCACAAGGGCAACAAGATTGTCCTTCTGGGCGATTTGAAAGCCGACGATTCAGCCAAATGGACAAAACTTTTGGATTCGGAAGAAATCTATGGCTATGGCTTCAAAATGCTTGACCGCAAGAACATTGAGGAAACTATAGACCGTTTGACAAAAATAAGCGTGGATGCCCTGGAAAACTGGCTGATACAGAGGTACGGCCTAAGTTTAGCCGCCAGATGGGCTGTGTTGGACAATGAAAACCAGTTGGTCATTTCGGGCATAAAGACCCCCTCCCCAAAAGAATTGGAGAAACAGCTTGACTCAAAGGGGTTAAAGACACCGCTTAGGAAATTGAGGGACTTTTTGAAAGAAAACCCTGGACACCTGGACGCAATGGCCGACTTGCTGAACGAAGCCCGCCGCCGTGCCCTGCACCTTATGCGGCAAATACCCCAGGAAGCTGTGGGAGACCTTGACGATGCAACGGATTTGATGACATGGGGTGTCATGGCCTCTGAAACGGATAAGGTTTTCAAAGGTTCCTGGCTTGGGGCTGATTTAAGCTATTTCAGAATCGGCGAGCCGCAGCCGGAGGGGCGCAGCAAGCTAATGAGGACAATTTTTCGCAGGCACATCCCAAAAGTGGAGTCAGCTATCATGCTGCACCCCACAAATGATGCGCTGTGGAACATCTGGGCCTGGATGGCAAATGGCATGGCGGACTATAAATGGGAAAAATTTGTAGATGGCTTTGAGCCAACCATCTTTTATTCAGAGTTTAATTTTATCGAAACCATGCCATCCGCTGAAGTGTCCGCCTGGCTGATTCAGCAGGCTCACACCCGCAAGGATTGGGGCATGGTAATCAAGTTTGCGAGGGTGGCCAGAAAGCCAATCATTCGCAAGGAAAGTTCAAAAGCAGAATGGCAGCCAAGTGGCGGTTTTACAAGGATAAGAAATCAGTCCCCGCCCAACGGACACCCGATAAAAACAGTATATGCTCTCCACATTGAGGCATTGCTGAAATCAGGGGACATTGACGGGGCAAACAACATCTATGACGAAATGCTGCGGATCGAAGGGAATAAAGACA
>JAIRRD010000148.1 GCA_031256155.1 Holophagales bacterium | reverse complement strand
TGGATATTCCGCTCCAATAATACACCCTCACCGCTAGGTTTTTTACAGTCTACCCGCATTAAATTTTACATGCTGGCCGCTTTCATTTTAAATTGACAAGCAAAGTAACTGATGGTACACTTGACTTGCTTTTACTTACAGGGAGGATAGGGCAACGCTGGAGAGCGACCTGAGCGCCTTGTAAGGGTTTGCAGGAAGAGTGATACCAGCGGGTGTCGCTTTTTTCCTTGCTGTTTTTCATGGGCGCCACTCTTCCTGGAAACCAAAACGCGATAAACTCACCTAAAAACAAGCAACATGTACTCAATGAACAGATGATTTTTTAAACAAAGAACTGCTGCTACCACGGAAATTGGATTTAGCCATCCTTTACCGTTTCACGCTTAGCCAATGTACGGCGCATTGATTCAGTAGGTTCTAGCCTGATTGTTGTGCTTTTTGCACTAATCCGGTCGCAGATAGCATCAGCGACGCAGTCTTCGCCGATTTTAGGGTGCCATCCTTTGAGCTCGAATTGTGAGCAAATAATCACGGCCCCAAAGTCTTTTCTATACTCAATGAGGTCGAAAATATCCCTGGCTTCGTATTCTGTTAAAGGAAAGAGCAGCCATTCATCTAAGATAAGTAGCGGGACTTTGGCTAATTGTTTGAAGAACTTCCGGAGTTCTCCTTCACCGCGGGAAACCGCGATCTCTGTTAACAGGTCGGGTAGCCGGTAGTATCTGGTTGCTAATTTGCTTCGGACAGCCGCCATGCCAAGAGCTGTAGCAAGAAAAGATTTTCCACCACCAGTAGGGCCAAGGATCAATAGATTACGCTGCTCAAAGATGTAGTTACAGGCAGATAAGCTGGCAATAAGATTTTTGTCAATTTTTCTGGTTGTAAAATCCAGGTCTTCGAGGCAAGCGTTACGCATTGGGAAACAAGCTTTTTTGATGAGCCTGCTAAGCCGGTTGCTTTCGCGACGCGTCCATTCAATATCCACAAGGAGGCCGAAACGGTCTTCAAAAGGCATTTGTTCATACAGTTTTTCAGTAAGCTGATCATTAAAGTGATTCCCGAGAGCTTGAAGGTTCATGGCTCGAAGCTTGGTCATCGTAGTTTCGTTCAGCATCAGTCATCACCCCCGTAATACAGCGAGCCACGGGCAAAACCATATTCCGAGGAAACGGAGGTTTTAGCCACAGATGACGGGAGTTTGTCTTGGCCGGACTTAAGTATTGTCTGTACGCTTTTCAAGCTGGGGCGTGACGTATAGGTAAATGCCTTTTCGCAAGCAGCTTCAAGGCGCATAGCAGAATATTTGTCTGCAAGATGTAGCAAAGCGCGGCATGATTTATAGCTTTGCTGCTCAATTTTGAAATTGCCCAAGAATACGTTGATTACAGCTACAGTGTTCTCGCCGAATTTGGCGGCCCAATTTCTGAACCTGTCGCCTGTCCACTCGACATCTTTTCTATGATTTGGCGGCATGTGCCCTTCTAATGTACTATATTGGTGATTATGCCCATACAGGCGGGGGTGTGAGCAAATCCGGTTACCGGAGTAAAACACTTCTATCATGCTTTTCGTTATGCGGACATCCACCTGCCGCCCGATGTATTCAAATGGGATAGAATAGTTTTGCTTCAGGCAGGCGATGTGATAGTTTGTCTGCACTATCGCCTGGCGCCATTCAGAAAGCTCAAAGTGGTGCTTTGGTAAGGGGATCAGAAAATTTTTCTCCTGTTGAAATAGGGAATGCCTGCTGCCATCTTTTTTCTGGAAAGGTTTATGATTGAATACCTCAAGTTTTTCTTTAATCATGGCATTTAGTTCGCCCAATGAGAAAAAGTGCTCATTTCTGATTACGGCAATAATCCAAATGGTTGCTAGTTTTACCGACCCTTCCACAGTCGACTTGTCGCGGGCGCGTTTAACCCGTGCAGGCAGTACTGCCGTCCCATAGTGTTCAGCCATTTCTTGGTAAGCTTTGTTAACTACTGTTTCTTCCCTCGTGTTTTTGTCGATACCAGCCTTTAAATTGTCAGGACGGAGGATTCGTGTGACGCCGCCAAAATATCTGTAGGCATTAACGTGCCCGGCAATCCAGCAGTCTTGCTTCTCTGAGAAAAAGGCTTCCACATATGCATATCCACTATAGGGGAGAGCAGCTACAAACAGGTGGGCAGGGATCAATTCTCCTGTATCAGTGTCAATAATGTCCACAGTCGTGCCGGCCCAATCGGTTTCCATCAAATCACCTGGTTTATGCTCTATGCGTTTTGTGGCCTTGGTTTTTTGGACGTAATCACTGTAATATTTGTTAAACTGTGTTGACTGATACGCTAACTCATGGTTCTTCCTGCACTCCTCGCAATACTCCAACCATAGCAAGTTGAGCGTGACCCCGCTCTTGGCCATTTCCCTATGAACGTATTCATAGTCCGGCATCCTATACTCCGGTTTTGATGCCGATTTCTGGAAGAGCTTCTGTTTGAGTTCTTTGTCGGACATTTGAGCAGCTTGGCTATACTCAAGTCCGATTGCCTTGGCCCTTTGCAGTACCTGAACCACCGTGGGCCTTGTGCAGCCACAACTCATTGCGGCCTGCGTGTTGTTGATCCCAAGGCTGTTGAGCCTCAGAATCTCCCGATAATTGGTCATATACCTGACCTCCTAAAAAAGTATTTACGCCTTTGGCGTATGATACGATTATACAGGAGGCAGTTATGATAAGTGCGTCAAACACTGTAAAACAGTGCGGTTAGTCTGTCAATTCTCTGGCGGTCATTGTGTAAAGTGCAGACGGTCAAGGTGTAAAATGGAAGGCGGAATATCCAACTACCAACGATGTTATCGACACAACATTTGTCTATGCCACCAAAACCAGCACCATAAATACCCACCGCAGACAAAGCTACTATATGGATAGTAGTATAATCGTAGGTCGGAACAGTTTGCATATTATATCAGCAAAGGAGCACCCAGTAATTTTGTCTATTCCAGCCATTGCATTGTAACCGCATACCAGTGTTCATCCAAAAGCTTAATATGAGTATACTGTCGTCCAAAATCACCTTCTTTTATCTCGCTTTCATTCGACACATAAATTATTCCTGAACTTCTCCTTGTACCACATTTTACGTAAAATAAAAATTTATTTGTCAAACTATCAGTTTGCACATATACTTTTCCGGTATGTGAAATAAATCTTAATCCTTTTGGTAAAATATATTTATCTTCACCTATCTGATAATATTGCATCTCGCCTTGTTCAAACATCTCAACTATTTTTGCCAGGCTTCTTTTACTAATTAAGTAATTTGCTTTAACATAGGAATTTGTATATGGGAAAAATATGTGCAGCAAAATTGTAAACAATAGTATCACAGCCGGAATTAATGAAACAAGTATATTTTTTTTATACTCTTTGTATATATATATTGTTGTCCATATTAGCATATAGGCGATTATTATAACAATCAATCCATTCGCCAACAAGTTAAATAGTCTGTTCATCAAAAACTGTTCCGAAATATCCCACTTAATCCAATCGATAATAATAGTAATTATGCATATTATAAGAGTGCCGCTAATGCGAACTATGTTTTTTTTATTCAAAGCATGCTACCTCCCTTGATTTGCCATATTAATCCCATGCGTAATATAAGGACCATCGTCTTTATCATCAGTAACGCCTGGAATTAATAACATCCATTTTGGCCAACCCATCTTTGTTCCTACATAGCCCAAATTAATTTGACCAACTTTGTCCGCACCTATAATCATTCCATCAAAGTATATCCATGCAATCCAGTTTTTTGGATACCCGCCGCCTTTTTGTCTTTGGTTCATATTTTTATCGTTATATACTGCATATGGAACTTGCCAATCGGGATTCCATTTATAATCCCAATCACTACATGTCATAGAAACAAACCATGAGTAGGCAACAACAGAACCTGTGTAATCTGAGGGATCTGTTGTTGCAGCATCCATTACGTTTATCCCTAGGGCTGCATTAGTATGAAGTAAATTCATAATTTTATCTTGTCCATACATTAGAGGTGTTCCGGCACGCACAAATCTTCTTGCATCAGTTGCTATATTATTAAGCCGTTGTTTCTCTGAGCTGCCATTTGTAGCCACCTTCCATCTCATGTCCACGTCAACAAGGATTTTATATGTATCGGAACTTTCACCAAATTCTCCTTTATCACTTGAAAGCAAAATTCCATCAGTTGTAGAAATACTACCCTGATTATTGCTCGTTGTTTTAAATATATCCGGATTATTTTGGGGTTGGGCAGGAATACCGGTATCGACCAACACCACCCCGGTTTTGGTAACTTGATATATCTTAGTGCCGGTATAAATATTGGTTCCGATAGGTGCGTCTCTTTTTTTACCATCCTCATAGTAAAAGGCTTTTCCATTCGTCAAATGCCCATTAATCACTGCACCCCCTGCACTTTTGGGGAGCTGTAACTTAACCTCAAGAAGTCCCAACGGGTCCGTATAATTCATGGGATTATCCAGACAATACGTGTACCTGTTCATGCTCTGCTGGTTAGTAATTTCTCCGCCAAACAGGTCATTTTGTATAAAACGCTTAGCGTTAGGATCATAGACTCTATTTTGGGCAAAGTACACACCCAGCGTATGATCATACTCATGACCTGTATAAGCCACTACAAAGCCAATACCGCCTCTGTTCAGATCAAGGTTGGTATCGGTTGTAGTAGCACCAGCCTTCATACTGAAATTTAGACGCACGTCTGCCTTGCCCCAGGCGTCATAATTAGCAAAAGCCAGTATCGCGCCGTTTTCCCTTGTTACATAGCTTGTGGAGCCTAAGCGATCTTGGTGGTAATAAGCAAACTTGACGTTTGTCAGGCCAATATCCGCCGCAATGTTCGGAGTTTGGTGAGCTATCGGGTCAGCGGGGTCAAAGTCTTTTATTTCTACGCTAATCCTGTCTAGGCCATAAACATACTCGCTGATTGTTTTACCTACTTCAAGTGTTGCAAGCACATTGCGCGCGCCGCGCACATAATCCGGTACATAATAGATATCCTGCTCCTTCGGTTCCTCCTGCCGCACCAAGCCAATACCGTTCTGCCAAGTCACTTGCGGTATAGTCGGTTTAGATAAATTATCAAAGAGCTCACTAATATTGCCTATGTTCTGGCTTCCCCAAGCGTTCAGATTGTTACGGTGTGGAAAATCCTGATTGGCGGCGTTTATGATATGCTCAACCTTGTAGCCCTGTCCATTGTAATTGTAAATGCTGGTTTCGCCTTCAAAGTTCGTGCCCTTCACCATGCGGTTAGCGCCGTCATATTCATATGTGGCGGTTTTGCCGTCACGCTTCTCGCTTATCAGGTTGCCGCGTTTGTCGTAGCTGTAAGCGGCGCTGCTTTTGGTGAGCAGTTGATTTAGATTATTGTAAGCGTAGTTTATAGTGCTGCCGTCGTTTACCTCCCGCACCAGATTGCCCAGGCTGTCATACTCAAACTCATCTGTTTGTGTACCGGAGGG
>JAIRRD010000031.1 GCA_031256155.1 Holophagales bacterium | reverse complement strand
AATTCAACTACAATAAGTTGAACTGCTATAATTTTCCTGAACTCTAGTAATCTGAATTTTTGGGGATTTTTCTTGCTTATGGATTTTTTTCAGAAACTAGATTCTTTTAACCGGGTTTTGATTAGTACGCACGAACAGCCCGATGCGGATGCTATTGGCGCAACGCTGGGAATTGCTTGGTATCTGCGCGGATTGGGGAAAGATACAAGAATTGTTGTTACACCCAGATTGCCCGATTTTTTGAAATTTTTAGATACCGAAAAATGGATTGAATGTTTTGACCCAAATTTTCACAGAGACATTGCCGCATGGCCTGATTGCTGGGTGTTGGCTGACGCAAGCGAACTGAGTCGCCTTGGTCCATTGAAAGACAACTTTTTAGCGGCAAAGGGCGGCAAAGGCTGCATAGACCACCATATAATCGGCAGCAGCATGGAAGTGTTTGATTTTGTCTATTCAAACCCCGATGCCAGTTCCGCTTGTGAATTGGTATTGCAGGCAATAAATTTTTCAAGCGGTCTTTCAATGGACATGCCATTGGCTATGGCTCAGGCCCTATATGCCGGATTAGTTGATGATACCGGCAATTTCAGGTTTAATAATACCTCTCACACAGTATTTCGAATGGCTGCCTCGCTGTTGGAAAAGGGCGTAAAGCCGGACGTTGTTTATCGCTCTCTGTACAATCAGGGCACGCTGGCAAAAATGCGTCTTTTCGGTATAGCTTTTGAACGAATGCGCCTGTACTGCGATGAACGTTTAGCTGTCACTACAGTGTCTTTGGATGACATGAAATCGGTTGGTGCTGTTCACGAGGACCTTGAGGGTTTGGTGAACAGACCCATGGAACTGCGTACAGTTGAAGTCTCGGCCCTTGCCTATGAAAAATTTAACGGGAGCGTCAAATTGAGTACAAGGTCTAAATACCGCGTTGACGTCAACGCTGTCTGCCGTCTTTTTGGAGGCGGTGGTCATCGCCTTGCATCTGGCGCAACACTTCCGGGTCCGATAACATCTGTATTGGAAGCGGTTGTACCCGCAATAACCGCCAGGATTGAGCAGGATATCAAATCGTGAATTCAAAAGTCAGCAGTTTCGCACCTGAATTTCATCCAGATGCTGCGCCATCGCTTGAAGTGGTAGCCAAACTTGAAACCGAATCCGTGCCGTTTGTTGCGAAAGCCAATGTCCCATCAATTTTTGGCAAGTTTTACGTATATGGTTTTTTGGAAAAACAAACTGGCAAAGAACATCTGGCTGTAGTTTCAGGCGAAATTGACGCAAGAAAGCGCATAAATCTGCGTATTCACAGCGAGTGCTGGACTGGTGATGTACTTGGAAGTCTCAGATGCGACTGCCGTGCTCAGTTGGAAACAGCCTTATGCCACATCAATCAATTTGGCGGCCTGGTTCTGTATTTGAGGCAAGAGGGCCGCGGCATCGGCCTGCTCAACAAACTAAAAGCCTATAGTTTGCAGGAACAAGGACTAGACACTGTAGAAGCCAACCATCAATTAGGTTTTGAAGATGACCTCCGCACCTATGAATCTGCTGTTGAAATGCTACGCTTCTTTGGAATCACAAAAGTCCGTCTGCTGACAAATAACCCAAAGAAGATTGAGGCATTAGAGACCAGGGGCATACATGTTCAGCGCGAAATTCATCAAGTGGGCGAAACGCCTCAAAATCTATTTTATTTAAAGACAAAAGCCAATAAAAGCGGGCATTTGATGCGCTTTGAGGATGAAGAACACTAGAGCAGTTTACCTTCTCAAAGTTAAACTGCTCTAAATAACAAAGATTTGCAGGGATATATTTGTGTGCCGGGCGAAACGCTGGAGAATAACAGACTTGACGCTGCATGATGAAACAGAACCCGCCAAGTTCAGGTTTCTGTCACGGTAGGCTGATTTGGTGCCCGCGAGCAGACTCGAACTGCTACGGCTTGTGGCCACCACCCCCTCAAGATGGCGTGTCTACCAATTTCACCACGCGGGCAAATCAGGAAGATGAAAGATTGACAGGCTTACGACACAATGTCAAGCATCAGAGCTATACTCAATGTATTCTTGCAGGTGGGCTTTGCCTGCCGTTAAGCGAGCAGTATAAGCGAAAATGGCTATATGTGGAGCAAGCATGACTCACCCTCGCCGCTTTGAAAGCGTTCTTGATGCCATTGGGCATACACCTATGGTAAGGCTCAATAAAATAACTGAAGGTATAAATGCCAGCATATACGCCAAGTTGGATTTTCTCAATCCAATGGGAAGCAGCAAAGACCGCATTGCCCGATATTTAGTGGAACAAGCTGAACATGATGGGCGCTTAAAACCTGGGGATTTGATAATAGAAAATTCAAGCGGCAATACGGCTATGGGCTTGGCTCTTTTAGCAATTCAAAAGGGCTATCGCCTCAAAGCCGTTGTCAGGGATCGAACCAGTAAAGAGAAGCTGGATCAATTAAAGGCTCTGGGGGTAGATGTTCACAGGGTGGATACAAGCCTTCCGCCGGAACATCCCGACAGCTACAACAATATAACGCCGCGTTTGGTAAAAGAACTGCCTGACTGTTATTTTCCAGATCAACACAACAACCGCGAAAATAATGAAGCGCACTATCGCTTGACTGGCCCTGAAATATGGGAACAAATGGAAGGTCGTATTGACGTTTTTGTTGCCGGAATGGGGACGGGCGGGACAATAGCCGGGGTGGGACGTTACTTAAAGGAGCAAAATCCTGATATACGCATAATTGCCGTTGATGTTGAGGGATCAATTTTTACTGAGTACTTCAGGACGGGTAAAGTTGGCAAGCCAAGCCCCTACTTTTTAGAAGGCCTTGGAGACGAATTCCTTATTGGAACCGCAGACTTTTCCGTTATTGATGACATGATCCAAGTTTCCGACCGCACAGCTTTTCTCGCCGCAAGAAACTTAGCCAGGCGCGAGGGGCTTTTAGCTGGTGGTTCAAGCGGAGCTGCTATTTACGCAGCTTTACAAGTGGCTAAAAATATGCCAGCAGAATCCTGTGTCGTAACACTATTTCCAGATAGTGCAAGCCGATATTTAAGTACAATTTACAATGATGATTGGATGAGGGAAAAGGGATATTGTTAATTTTATCAAAAAAGAGCAAATTTCAAAACTTTTGTGCACAGCGCTCAATAGACGCTTGCGGAAACACTTGCGACGCTTTATCTGTTAACGGTGTGACTTCGCAAGCGCTCAGTGCGGCGAGGTGTTTTTTTCTCGCTATTAAACGTGCGCTTCAAGCTAAAAATGTCATAGCTGTTATTGTTTTCATCAATTTTGCTTTCTGTGCCTCTGCTCCAGTATATCAAAAAAAGGGACCCGTACGTTTAGTGAATATAAACACGGCAACAAGAACAGAGCTGATTCAAATTCCAAAAATCGGGGAAAAAACGGCTGACCAGATAGTAGAATTCAGAAAAATCAATGGCCCCTTTAAAAGAATTGAAGAAATCATGAGCATAAAAGGGATAGGTGAAAAAACATTCTTATCTATTAAGCCTTACATAACAGTTGGCAGCCAGCCCGCAAATAAAAACAAAAACTCAGGAAATATTGAAATAACGTACGGGCCGCACTATGAAAATGACTGATATAGCTCCTGAACAAAGGCCACGCGAGCGATTATTTGCTGGCTTAGGTGAAGAATTGAGCGACGCTGATATATTGGCTTTGATTTGGGGGTCTGGCCAAAAAGGGCGGAGCGTTGTTGAAATGGGTCAGGAAATCCTGTCAATTACCGGAGGACTTTCCGGCCTGATGTCTCTTGGTCTAAAGGAACTATCAGACTTGCCCGGCCTAGGACCTGCAAAAGTGGGCCAATTATGGGCTGTGCAGGAAATTGCCCGCCGGTCAAAACGAGGTCATTCAAAAATAAAAATAAACTCACCCCGCAAGGCGGGGGATTATTTATTGGCCAGGTGTACCGGCTGGACTGAAGAACACTTCGGCCTGTTGGCACTCAACAGCAAATGCGAGCTAATAGCTGAAAGAATTTTGAGCAAGGGCACCGCTATTGGGACAATGGTTACTCCAAGAGAATTTTTCAGGGAAGCGCTCCGCTACGGTGCAGTGACAGCCATTGCGTACCACAACCATCCAAGCGGTAGTACCGAACCAAGCCGAGAAGACGCGATGCTCACAGAAAAATTACGGAACGCTGGCGAATCCCTGGGGTTGAAACTGGTTGACCACATCATTGTCGGATCAAGTGAATACTATAGCTTCCGCACTTCGGAAGAATGGGATATATAGCAGTTCAACTTAATTGTAGTTGAACTGCTATATTGTAAATCCTTTAAATTTCAGCCAAATATCGAAATATATCCGACATTTCGCCAGACTTTATTCCATGTAAATATAGCGGTTTAACTTATTGTAGTCAAACCGC
>JAIRRD010000277.1 GCA_031256155.1 Holophagales bacterium | reverse complement strand
CTTTGCCCTGATGTTTTTTTAAGAAGGATTCAGCGGTTTTTAACAAATTTGTGTTGAATCCGCCGCACAATCCTTTATCGCTGGCAACAACTACCAGATGGATATTTTTTCCTTCCCCGGGTGAGAAAAAAGCACGCGCTAAGGGGTAATCTGCTATTTTCGCGTCAGGCTCAAAACCAGCCGTGACTTGTCCGACAACTTCATGCAATGTGGTTACAAAAGGCCGCATGGATGACAGACGTTCTTGCGATTTTCGCAGTTTAACGGCGGAAATCATCTTCATGGCCTTTGTCACCTGCTGGGTATTTTTTACCGAGCGGATACGGCGGCGAATATCCTGAAGGGATGCCATATGTTAGGCTCCGGTTACCTGAGACAGGGTCGTTTTAAATTGATCTTTGAACTCCAAGATGTTAGTTTTGAGAACTTCCTCCGAGTCTTTAGGCAACTGGCCCGAGTCTTTAATATTCCTGAGCAATTCTGGAGCGTTTATGTCCAAATAGCTGAACAGTTCAGTTTCAAAACGGCGAAGTTCGTCAATGGGGATATCATCCAGATGCCCTTTGGAGGCAGTCCAAATAATAGTCACCTGCTTTTCTACAGGCATTGGTTGATACTGTGGTTGTTTGAGAATTTCTACCAATCTCTGACCGCGGTTGAGCTGGGCGAGCGTCACTTTGTCTAGGTCGGAACCAAACTGGCTGAAAGCAGCGAGCTCCCGGTATTGAGCCAAATCCAGCTTAAGCGAACCGGCAACTTGCTTCATGGCCTTCAACTGAGCCGCGCCGCCCACACGGCTCACAGATATGCCAACATTAATGGCTGGGCGCACGTTGCTGTTGAAGAGATCAGCTTCAAGAAATAACTGGCCATCGGTAATAGAAATGACGTTTGTTGGAATATAGGCCGAAATATCGCCAGCCTGAGTCTCAATCACCGGCAATGCAGTGAGTGAACCACCGCCGCGTTCTTCGCTGAGTTTTGCGGCGCGTTCAAGCAGTCGGCTGTGGAGATAAAAAACATCGCCAGGATACGCCTCACGTCCTGGCGGACGGCGCATAAGCAGAGAAATTTCACGATAAGCTGCGGCCTGCTTGGACAAATCATCATAAATACAAAGGGCGTGTTGACCCGGATTATCCCTTCCTGCAGGCTGCCCATCAATTCCATGCCACATAAAGTACTCGCCCAGAGCTGAACCGGCAAAGGGTGCCAGATAGAGCATGGGTGCCGCTTCTGAAGCTGTGGCGCTGACAATTATGGAGTGATTCATTGCGCCATTTTCTTCCAGTGCTTTGACAACCTGCATCACCGTTGACCTCTTCTGGCCAATGGCTACATATATGCAGATAATGCCTGAATCTTTCTGATTGATGATAGCGTCAAGAGCAACGGCGGTTTTACCAGTTTGGCGGTCGCCAATGATTAGCTCGCGCTGTCCGCGTCCAATTGGAATAAGTGAATCAATGGCCTTTAGACCGGTCTGAACAGGTTGATTGACGCTTTTGCGTTCAACAATACTGGGGGCAATGCGCTCAATGGGAAAATACGTTGCAGGCTCAATGGGGCCTTTGCCGTCAAGCGGCTGTCCCAAGGGGTTGACCACCCTGCCAATGAAGTTGGGACCGACAGGAACGCTCATAATGCGACCAGTGCGTTTAACTGTGTCACCCTCCTTGATAAGGTAGGCTTCGCCAAGAAGAATGATGCCGACATTGTCTTCTTCAAGGTTAAAGGCCAGCCCCATCACGTTGTGAGGCAGTTCCAGCAATTCGCCCGCCATGGCCTTTTCCAAGCCGTGGGCACGGGCAATGCCATCGCCAACACTGATAATAGTGCCAATTTCTCTGACATCCATATGGGTGTCAAAGTTTTCAATCTGGCTACGGATGATGCGGGATATTTCTTCCGCGCGTATGTCCATTCATACCTCCAATAACATCATCAAGCTGAAAGCAGTTTCTCTTTGAGCATACGGAGTCGGCCCTGCAGAGAAGCATCGTATATAGTTGAACCCACCTGTATCTTTAATCCGCCCAGCAGACTTGGATCATGCTGTGTGGCAAAGCGGATTTTTTTACCGGTGCGATTGGAAAAAGATGTGTTGAGAGCTTGCAGTTGAGCTTCTGTAAGCGGCTGGGCACATGTAACTTTGGCAGAAATTATGCCTTTGTATTTATCAACCAGATTGTGAAAAGCAACGGCTACTTCATAAATTAGATTCAATCTGGCCGCTTTGGCTACCACTACGAAAAAGTGCCGAATTGTTTTGCTTGCGTTGGCCTTTTTCAGTATTTCATCAAAGGCAGCTGCTTTCCGACTTGGGGGGATCAAAGGATGCAAACAAAGTCTCTCTAGGTCATGTTGAGATGCAACCATACCAACAATCGTGTTCAATTCTTTATGTAACCCGGTGACCTCGTTTTGCTTCACAGCTATTTGCAATAACGCTTTTGCATAGCGATGCGCAATCAATAGGTGGCTCATTTTGCGCCTCCGATTTGCTGTATTGCGTGATTCATTATACGAATTGCCGAATCACCTTTAACCTGCCGCTGAATACGTGACTCCGCGCCTTCGACGGCCAACTTGGCAACAAGTTTACGTAGTTCCGCTTCAGCCAAACGCTTTTGATACTCAATCTCAGACTGGACTTGAGCTAAAATTT
>JAIRRD010000138.1 GCA_031256155.1 Holophagales bacterium | reverse complement strand
ATTAGTTTCTCACAATTTTTTATTACGGCAAATAATTTCTAACATAATAACTCTCAAAATTTTCAGCCAGGGCGTTTGCGGGTTGGTTTCTGAGTCGCCGGGTCAATTAACATAACATTAGAAACATGTATCCCGGCTTCTTTTGAAATAATTCCACCCTCTTCCCCTGTTTGGGGATTCGGGCGAACAGCTTTTCGTCTGAGATTCACGCCAGAAACAGTTACCCGGCCAGTAGACGGGCTGACGTGAGTAACTTGCCCGCGAGTACCTTTATCACTACCAGTGATGACTATTACCTCATCGCCCTTTTTTAACTTGAGTTTCTTGGCCTTTCCCATTACAGCACCTCAGGAGCAAGGGAGATGATTTTCATGTACTTCCGCTCACGCAATTCACGCGCTACCGGACCGAACACACGGGTGCCAACCGGCTCGCCATCCTTCTTGATGATGACAGCAGCATTTTCGTCAAAGCGGATATAAGAGCCATCCTTACGGCGAAACGCCTTGCGCTGTCTGACTATAACCGCTTGCACTACAGCTTTTTTCTTTACTGTGCCGCCTGGAATTGCTTCTTTGACAGAAGCAGTAATAACATCGCCAAGCTGAGCAATTCTGCCTACACCGCCGCCCAGTGGCAGAATGCAGCAAATCTTTTTTGCGCCGCTATTATCGGCTACTGTGAGCATGGATCCCATCTGAATCATGTGTCACTCCCTATTCGCCTGACTTCTGGACGATGTCAATAACCATCCATCGCTTTCGTTTGGAAAGTGGTCGTGATTCCACAATCCTCACCACATCGCCAATTTGGCAGGAATTATTTTCATCGTGGGCCATATATTTCTTTGTAGCCTTAACCGTCCGGCTGTACAAGGGATGCTGGAATTTACGTTCCACGCGTACAACAACAGTCTTATCAGGCTTATTGGAAACCACGACGCCGCTACGAATCATTTTGTGTTCTTGGCTCATCGTCACATCCTCACTGAGCGATCTTGTTTTTGAGAGCCATTTTGACCCTAGCAAGTTCTCGTCTTGTTTTTCGGATTTCGGCGGTGTTTTCCAACTGACCAAACGCATGTTGAACACGAAGTGTAAAGCGTTTAGCGGCTAACTCAACTTCCAGTTGAGCCAGTTCTCCAGCACTCTTGCCGATAATTTCATTAAAAGTTTTGTTCTTACCCATAATTTATTCCTCCGGCGGTGTGCGCGACACAAATTCGGAGGCCACACAGAGTTTCATTTGAGCCAAGCGAAGCGCCTCGCGAGCGATGGCTTCATCAACTCCTTCCATCTCGAAAAGCATTTTGCCCGGGCGAATTACCGCTACCCAGCCATCAGGCGCTCCTTTACCGGAACCCATGCGAGTTTCTGCGGGCTTACTTGTTGTCGGCTTATCCGGGAAAACGCGAATCCAGATTCGACCGCCGCGCTTAATATGGCGCGTCATGGCAATACGGGCTGCTTCAATCTGGCGATTAGTCAGCCAGCCATGTTCCAGCGCCTTTAATCCAAAATCACCAAAAGACAATTCATTACCGCGCGTAGCAACACCATGTACGCGGCCTTTTTGCATTTTGCGATGTTTTACCTTATTTGGTTGTAGCATAGTGGTACCTCAGCGCTTTACAGTTTCAGGGACCACATCGCCGACATTTACCCAAACCTTAATGCCAATAATGCCGTATGTGGTTTGAGCTTCAGCAAAGCCGTAGTCAATGTTGGCACGGATAGTTTGAAGAGGCATCTGGCCAGAAAGATAGTCTTCGGTTCTGGCAATTTCAGCACCATTCAAACGACCTGAAATCTTAATTTTAAATCCCTTAGCTCCAAAGCGCATAGCAGCTTCCTCTGCCTTGCGCATGGCACGGCGAAAAGCGATACGTCTTTCAAGCTGTTGGGCAACACTTTCGGCAACTAACTGAGCGTCAATTTCAGGCTTTTTAATTTCCTGAATATCAACTGCCACAGGCCGATTGAGTTTCTTTTGCAAATCTTCACGCAGTTTGTCAATTTCAGCACCCTTGCGTCCAATGACAATACCAGGGCGGGCAGTAAAGATTCTTACCGTTACCTTGTCAGCAGCTCGCTCAATATCAATTTTAGAGATCATGGCATTAAGGCCATGTAATTGAGCCTTGAGTAATTTACGAAGCCTCAGATCTTCGTGCAGTAAAGCGGCATATTCGCGCTTGCTGTACCACTTGCTGTGCCAAGCCTTGGTGTGAACAACACGGAAGCCGTAGGGATGAACTTTTTGACCCATATAACTATTCCTCCATTCCAAGCATCATAGTTATATGACAAGTACGTTTTTGCACCCTATAGGCACGGCCCTGCGGCGCGGGACGTACGCGCTTCATACGAAATCCTTCATCAACAAAAGCGGTGTGAACAAAAAGCTCATCAGGATTGATCTCCGGATTCCGATCAACGGCATTTGCCACAACAGAATCAAGTAATTTTTTGATGTGGGCAGCGGCATATTTCTTGGTAGAAGCGAGAACCCACTGAGCTTCCCCAACGCGCTTTCCCCTAATCAGGTCTACCACTAAACGGGCCTTTTGGGCAGAGCCGCGCAAATGGCGGATAGTTGCACTGGAAACGATAGCGGACATAATCACTTCCCCTTTGCCTTGCTATCGGTCTTGCTTCCCGCATGACCGCGGAAAGAACGCGTTAGGGAGAATTCTCCCAACTTGTGTCCGACCATGTTGTCAGTAATATAAACCGGTATGAATTTATTGCCATTGTGAACGGCAATAGTGAGGCCAATCATCTGCGGAATGATTGTAGAGCGGCGGGACCATGTTTTGATAACCCGTTTATCCATAGAAGCCGTAGCAGTTTCCACTTTCTTCAGGAGATGAGCGTCAATGAACGGGCCTTTTTTAAGCGAACGTGCCATATATTTCTCCCCTAATTAATCCGCTTAATGATGAACTTACTGGTACGCTTGTTCTTGCGGGTT
>JAIRRD010000095.1 GCA_031256155.1 Holophagales bacterium | reverse complement strand
CTGACAATCGCTTCGTCCACATCGCTGTCCATCTGGTCGCGGTGGGTTATAAAGCGCAATGCGCCACCCACTGGCAGACAGCGAACACTTACCGATTCTAATTGGGTCATGGCTTCGGCTGGTCTGGGAACAGGTACGAACAGAATGTTGGTTTCTGGTTTTGCGGGTTGAAAACCTAGAGAAATCAGTCCTTCCGCAAGTCTGGCCGCTCGAGCGTGATCTTTTGATAAATGGGCAATCTGATCCAGTGCCATCAGACCAGCCGCTGCCACCACACCGCCCTGACGCACACCGCCGCCCAACATTTTGCGTATTCTGCGAGCTTCTTCTACATCGTTTTTGTTACCCACCACAAGGCTACCCATAGGCGCACCTAAGCCTTTTGAAAGGCAAACGGAGACAGTGTCAGTTCCCCAGGCCAAATCCGCAAGACTATCTCCCGTTGCTACAGAAGCGTGCCACAGTCGCGCACCGTCCAGATGAACCCTTAGCCCCTTTGACTGGGCGGCTGAAATCAGGGCTTTGTGGTCGGCGGCGTTCAGGCAAGTGCCGCCGGCAAAGTTGTGTGTGTTTTCCAAACACAATAATGTGGTACGCAATGAATAGTAAGGACCTGGAGACCCTGCACCCACAGTGACCTGTTTGGGCGTGATATGTCCCGGGCCTCCCTCCCACGGGAGAGATACAGGCATTCCCAATGCCAGCCAGGCGGCTGTACCTAACTCAGAATCAAGTACATGGGCTTGTGCGGGGGCCAGAAAGCGGTCACCGCGCCTGAGGTGAATCATAAGACTAATCAGATTGGACATGCAGCCGGTTGGAACCCACAGTGCGGCTTCCTTACCAAGCATTTCGGCCACTCTGCGCTCTAAGCGATCCATTGTAGGGTCGCGTTCTAAAACATCGTCCCCCACTTCAGCGGCGGCCATAGCGGTGCGCATTTCCTGTGTTGGCTGTGTAACTGTGTCGGATCTGAAATCAAGGATTCTCATAATTTATAGCGGTTCCCCAGTTGGTTATCCTTTATTGGGTACTCCGTACCATTCCCAAAGGGAATTGCTATATATAGCCAATTAACTTGTGTAGCATAAAAATGCTCCACAAGTTAATTGCACGGATGCGCTGATTATTATGCCACAAGTATTTTTAACGACGGTTACCAACCCTATGTTGTTCAGGCCGACTGTTTAAGTATCTTGGTCGTTCTTCTGGCTTTATTAATTCGCCGTTGTTGCTCGGGGTCTGGTTTGGATTGGCGTTGGGTGAAACCGGTTTTTGTTCTGATTCTAACGGGTTGGGCGGTGGCTGGCTTTCTCTGTTCCTGACACCTTCCCTGGCGGCGTCAATGCGGTTTTGTTTGGTTTCCAATTCTTTTGTCTTGGCGGCCAAAACATCGGCCCGGCGCTTTTGTTTAACGCCCCATGTTCCAATGGCGGTGATACATAAAATAACTGGTATTGCGGCGGCAATCAGCATAAAGAACGGACGTTTGCGAATTGGCGCGACCGCTGCAGTATGGCGTCTGCGCATGGCTTCGCGATGAAGCGATTTAGCCAGAGCAATGGCGTCAGATGTTGGCTCTAAATGAGGATGCTGCACTGGTGCCATCCCCAGCATGTTTTGAAGTTCCGTGCGAAGAGCGAGGTCTTCGGCGGATTCGTCAGTTTGCATGAGGTCATGCCATTGCATGGACACCTCCATTGGAATTAAGCTGTTCACGGAGTTGGGCTTTAGCTCTGAAAATTCTGGTTTTTACGGTTGCTTCGGGTATATCAATGATCCCAGCAATTTCTCTTATTGATAGTCCCTCTACAACAAACAGCCAAAGAGCTTCACGAAAAGTTGGAGAAAGAGTGCGCATGTGTTCCCTGATTTCGCGGCTTAGAAGTTGCCCTTCAGCGTCAGATGCAAAACCTGGGTCTAAAAGAATTGCGTCCAGACTCAGATTTTGATTTTTCATTGGGCGTTTTTCTGTTAGTGAAAGTGTCCTGACGGTTCCGTAAAGAAAAGCAACCGGGTGTTCAACATGGGTTTCACGCTGCATGAGAATGACAAAGGCTTCTTGAGTAATATCTTCTGGAAAGGTAGCTCCATATCGTCTTGCATAGTTGACAAGCCGTGGATAGAGCAACGCAAAGGCATCAAAGAAATCGGTGCTTTCAAAATCCAATTGTGGCGGCGCAACGGTTTGCATTACTCGCTCCATATTTGGGAATGTCATGGCGGCTATGAAAGTTCCCTCGCATATATAGTAATTTTGCATGAGACTACAAAAAGCATAGAGGGTAGTCTAATGGAATGCTGACGTCATTGCGCGCTTGGAAGGAAACTTTGGATGAACTTGGGGTCATGGGCATAGTTCCTGAGCCCCCGACAAAAATTTCACCGACCGCACCCACGAGCTTGAATGTACCATTTCCCATACCACAAACCGCTAATGCGCCAGACTCGCGTACAAGACTTATGCCAAGAACTAAAGAGACCCATGTGTGGGAAGCCCCCAGCGACCCTGTAAAAAATCCCCCCCTTCAAGCCGTCGAAAATTGCGATACCTTAGATGCACTGCATTCATGTATTTGCCAATGTGAGGCATGTCCATTGGGGGCTGACCGAATAAAATTTGTCTTTGGCGAAGGCTCGCCGACTGCCCGAATGATGTTCGTTGGCGAAGGCCCAGGGCGCGATGAAGACATTCAAGGACGTCCCTTTGTCGGCAGGGCCGGTGCGCTGCTAGACAAGATGATTGCTTCCATAGAAATGAGACGCGATGAAGTCTATATAGCAAATGTAGTGAAATGCCGTCCGCCTGACAATCGCACACCAACCCCCGTGGAATCCCAAACATGTTTGCGCTACTTAAAACGGCAAATAGAGTTGATCCAACCTACAGTACTGGTCGGACTGGGAGCAACGCCATTAAGGGAACTTATAGGCATCGCGGCGGGAATTACAAAAATACGCGGCTCATGGCACATCGTAAGCGTGGCTGGCAGAGAAATACCCTTTATGCCCACTCTGCATCCGGCATATGTATTGCGGCAATACACAAAAGAAGTGAGAAAGGCGGTCTGGGAAGATTTGCTGGCCGCTAAAAAGAAAATTGAATCAGAGTAGGTCACAAGCATTATAGTCGTTTTACTTGTAGAGCCTATAGCGGTTTAACTACAGTAAGTTAAACCGCTATAGGCGGGGAGCGGAATGGAATATATAGGCAGTGTTTGCCTATATGTGCCGTTTGTCAAGTGCGTTGGCTATACAAGCGTGATTTTTTATAGACCCTGCTAATATCCCAGTGGCGCAAGGCTCCAGGCATGTGACTGCCTACAGATGCCACAAAAGTAGCCGACAGATACCAACCGAAGCGCTGCTCAGGCAGAAAAAAAAAGCCAATCGCCAAGAGTATCAGCTTCAATATGACCGCAAGTCCGCTACCCTGTAGTAAAATTTTGGGGTCTTTGAAAATATCCATAGACATCATCAAGCAACCGCTAATAACAGTCATCCAAATAGCGATGTTCAGCGTTTCATACACAGCGCCGAGAAAAACACCGCCTAAAACAACGCCCATCGCCGAAATATGGATTGAACGCAACAACACCGATGCCCAGCGACGCGAGCTGGCAACGGTTCCATCGCTTTGCGTCGTAATGAGGGGTTTCTGTGTATTTGAATCGTCTGTCATTAAAATATACACCGCCATGTTGCCAGACTTCGTTCCATGTGAAATGGTACATTTCACATGGAACCGATATATAATATCAACTTGTGTTCAAATTGAATGCAACTTGGTGTAATCATCCTGATGGAAAATATGGCCCTGACTAATTTTGAGCGCGAAGCCGTTGCTGATTCTCTGGCAACGGGGTTGCCGCCCACCAGATTTTTTGAGCCGCCTAAGGGCTTTGAGAGCAAGTTCCGCGATATGTCTTTGGATCTTCCGCTGTTTGAAGGCCCTCTGGACTTATTGCTTCACCTGATACGCGATCAAAAGCTCGATATTTTAGATTTACCCATAGCGTCTGTCACAAAGCAGTACATGGACTATCTGCTTCTAATGGAAGAGCTCAACTTGGAAATAGCCGCCGAATTTATTGCTATGGCAGCTCAGTTGATACAGATTAAAAGCAGGATGTTGTTGCCTGTCCCGCCAAAAGAAGGTGAAGCAGAAGACCCAAGGGAAGAATTAGTCCAGAAACTGCTGAATTATCAAGCTATAAAAGAAGCGGCAAAAGAACTGGCTGAGATGGAGAGTGATTGGCAAAATGTAGTTTTTGTCAGCGGTTTGGATATTCAAGACCATGCCAGAACTGAGGATGAGCCCATTAAAGCCACTCTCATGGATCTCTTGGGTGCCTACAGGGACGCCCTGAAGCGCTTGCTGCCCCCACCACCAGTTGAAGTTATGACGCCTCAAAAGACATTGGAGCAACGTATAGCTGAAGTTCTTGACATACTGCAAGGCGGAGACTGGTTGCCATTTGTTGAGTTGCTTGCTAAATCCCGAAACCGTGAGGAGCTTGTCCTCACCTTTTTAGCCCTTTTAGAACTTGTAAAAAATGGCCGCGCCAAGCTCGTGCAGTCTGAGACTTTTGGCGAAATTCGCGTTCAGGCGGCCTGATACAACGGTTTCATGTCAAATAAAGAAATGCTGTACGCCTCACTAGCATCCGGTTCCAAAGGAAACTGTCACGCTATTGGCGATGGGGAGCAAATTTTACTTATAGATGCAGGCATATCTTTACTTCAAATCCGAAACAGACTGAATAGCCTCAACTGGCAGCTTGATCAAGTACAGGGAGTGGCAATCACCCATGAACATTCAGACCACATAAACGCTGTTCCGGTAATTCTCAGGCGAACCGACTGGTCTATTCTGGCTACGCAAAGTACTTTGGAAGCTATAGAAGTTACTAAAAATATCGAAATTCCGAAATCAAGATGGATACCGCTTACAGCAGGCCGGGCTGTGAGCTGGGAAGGCTGGTCTTTGCAGCCCTTTTCTGTAC
>JAIRRD010000057.1 GCA_031256155.1 Holophagales bacterium | reverse complement strand
GATAATTGACCATCGCCGCAACAGGAATATAGCGACCCATTTAGTCTATAGCATCGGAAGCACCACAGCGGCCACGCCTCCCGGATCAAGAGATCGCGTAATCGTGGGATTTCAGGATTTAGGCACCAGGGTGAGGACTGAAGCTGTAAACAATACCTATGACTACGCCATAGGCGGCGATGGTTTTGGCTGTTTAATACACCCGTACAACGGCAATTTAATGCTGGGTTCTCTTTACTACACGCGTGTGCAACGCAGCACCAACGGCGGCACTACCTTTAGCCAGTCAGTGAGCGGAATTACTGGTTTTGGTTCTGCTTCTGACGGCGGCAACGCGCCTTTCAATACTCGTCTTACTAACACACTGGCCGATCCCACTGGCAATCGCGTATATACATTTACCAATGAGGTGCCTTATGTTTCTGATAATTTTGGAAGCACTTGGACAGCATTGCCGACAACCGGAAATGGATGGCCGGGCGGTACTATTCGCTGTTTTGGAGCTTCCAATTTAAAGCTGGGTCTGGTTGGCGCTACATTCGACATAAGTGAGCCCATAGGCGGCAATAATTATAGACGCGGCAGAGTAGCAATTTCGGATAACAACGGCGCTACATGGAGAACCTTTACGGGATTTCCGGGTGGCCTCAACAGTATGGCGGATATAGCCTTTGACACAGCAGACCCGAATATTATGTACGTGTCCTCCGTGCGTCAAGCTATCTGGAATGTTGCTGGTTCTGAGGGCGGACTTACTGCCAACCATCTGTGGAAATCCACAGACGGTGGTAGCACATGGACAGCTATTGATGGTTCTCCTACTAATTCCAATGGTTTTCCCTTTGGTATCCCCGTTCACGTTGTAAAAGTGGATCTGATGGACAATAACACCGTCTATGCCGGAACAGATGTCGGACTATACCGAACCACAAATCAGGGTTTGACATGGGAGCGCTTTGGTGAGGGACTGCCAATGGTTGCTGTGCGCGATATTTACATTGCGCCTGACAGCAGTTTTATGCGCGTTGGTACTCATGGCCGCGGTGTTTGGGAAATGCAGGCGGGCAGTATTTTTGATATAGATGAAACTGCGGGTGTAGATGTATATGACCTCTTGAAATTCATGTCTCTGTATGGAAGCACTGCCGCAGAGGATCTTGCTGTGGCGGACTTTAATGGCGATGGAAAAATTGACGACGTTGATCTTGCGCTTATTCTCGGCGCATTTTAAGGAGATTTGGCCATGAAAGCGTATTTCTTAAAGCTGAGCTGCTCTGTCTTTTGTTCGGCGGCTTTAACATTTTTTATTGGCTGCAGCGGCGGGTCAAATAAATCTAATGTTGCTATTATGATTGACCCAAAGACAGCCGACCTTGAAATAGGTGAGCGGCAGACTTTTACCGCTTCCGTTACAGGTACTGACAATACGGGAGTAACGTGGTCTCTGCAGGAGTCATCGTCGGGGGGCACATTGACTCAAAGTGGTATCTATACAGCGCCAATGACAGCGGGTACGTACCATGTAATAGCAACCAGTTCAGCCGATAAAGCCAAGAGCGATACGGCGACAGTAAAAGTTGCTTTTTCTAAAATGACTTATACAGATCCAATGCCGGGCAACTATTACAGGTTTGTCAAGAACAAAGCTATGAGTACATCAACCCATTTAGTGCTTGACCTGGTTACTGCAGGGCAGTCAGGTCAGTCTGCTGGTCTTGCGTTTACAATATCTTGCAGCAGCGCAAGTGTTGTCAACTGGGCAAGGGTCGCGTCAACTGACACAATGCTTGTTCAAAACGGCACGATATTTAACCTGGGCAGCGGTCTGACCGGCCTCAAGGCCACTGTTGAAAATAATCAGTTGAAAGCTGTAATTGCACAAAAAGGAATAACCAACTCGGTAAACCTCAACGACGGCGTGTTAGCGCGCGTTGCCTTGGACTGCAATCCTGCTGCTGCGCCCACGCAAACAATTTCGCTTTCTGTGGATAAATTCAGGATTACATCCAACACAGGTGCAATCACTACCATTGCTCCAATTAATGTGATACTCGGAACTCTTAAAATTAATTGAGGATATATAGCGATTTAACTTCAGCCAGACTTCATTCCGTGTGAAATGGCACATTTTATACGGAATTGCTATACCCTTAATTTATGCGTACGATGCTTGAGTTTTTGCTGTTGGATGGGTTTGACCCTGAGACAGGCGAATTGGCTCTGCGCGTAGCATTAACGCAAACTTCGCCCGATTATCCAAGATTTTTACGACTAAAGCTTCATCTGGGCCGCGGCGATGATCAACTGCAGCCGCTGAAGCGTGAACTCTCATCTCATTTGAGAGTTCCGCTCCCTGTCTTGTGGGAGCGCGGTATGAAGCTCATCATCCATGCCATTGAAGATGATTTGACAAGACCGGATGGTCGGAATCCTGCTTTTCATACCTGGGTACAAACTCAAATAATGCATCCCACTGACGAGAGACGCAGCACGCTTAATCACTCAATTGAAGAGCAGGCACAGATTTTATTTAATTGGTCACAAAAACTGGAATCTAATAACGAACCCGCAAGAGCGGCGGAGTTGCTGGAAAGGATGCTGTTGCTGAGTCCCGGTAACGCCAGCGCTCTTCGGCGGTTATCAGTATTATTAAGAGAATTGTGTCTCATTGAGGAGTGCCTTGGAATAACAGAACAATGGATGCGTGCGGAGCCTGATGAAACAGAAGCTTTTATCAGATACGCTGAGGCACTGATTTATCTTGAGAGACCCAAAGAGGCTCTGAAAGTTTTCCAGAATATTCTGCAAAACAAGCCAATGCACCCAATGGCGCACATAGGAGCGGCTCAATCCAAGAGCCTTTTGGGTGGCGATCCGTATCCCCACCTTGATGCCGCCTTTGAATTGGACAAAACAGCCACAACATCCGTACTCAAAGAAACATTTGATTACCGCTCCATTGTACACTCAGAATTTGAGACAGTTTACCCACTGGATGAACTTCCGCGCCTCTTAAATGTCACACAAGCCGAAATAAAAGTATTTGTCAGCAGGCATAACATGCCGCTCGCCCCCCCTGATGGGTCTATACATGAATCTGAATTATCGCGTTGGGTGGGAATCCAGAACCGCTATAATCTTTTACCCTATGGGCTTCATTGGTCTGCCCCAACGCCGCGCAAATTACCTGATATAAACTAATATCAGATTGCTTCAACATACATTGAACGCAGTCTGGTGTAATCTCTGAAACGTAATCAGCCGATAAGGAAGTTCATGCAGCCACTTAAATCATCCAGTTTGCCAATCCAAAATGTTCGCCGCGGCAAAGTCAGGGACGTTTACGATCTGGGTTCTAGTTTGCTGATTGTCGCTACGGATAGAGTCAGCGCCTTTGATGTTGTCATGAATGAACCTATCCCCGATAAGGGAAAAATTTTGACACAGGTAGCTAATTTTTGGTTTAACGCCACAAAAGACATTTTGCCCAATCATCTGCTATCCGCAAAAGTGAGTGACTATCCAGACGAATTACGTAGTCATGCCGACCAGTTGGAAGGGCGGTCTGTTCTGGTCAGAAAGGCCCGTGTTGTTCCCATTGAATGTATTGTCCGCGGATATTTAGCCGGAAGCGGCCTTAAAGAGTATGAAAAACATGGCACTGTTTGCAGTATTCAGCTTCCAAAGGGTCTGGGCATGGCTCACAAGCTACCAGAGCCTGTATTTACACCATCAACTAAAGCCGATGAAGGCCATGATGAAAATATCAGCTTTGAACAAATGGTAAAAACAGTAGGTCAGGACCTGGCCGGACGACTGCGAGAGCTGAGCCTAGCTCTGTATCAGCGTGGACGCCAGCTTGCTGCGGAGCGAAAAATTATCCTAGCGGATACCAAGTTTGAATTTGGTCAGATGGAAGATGGGAGTCTGATACTGATTGATGAAGTGCTGACACCTGATTCCAGCAGATACTGGCCAATGGAACAATATGAACCGGGCAGAAATCCGCCAAGCCTGGATAAACAATACCTCCGCGATTATCTGGAAACGCTGAAAGACTGGAACAAACAACCCCCGCCGCCTCCACTTCCGCCGGACATAATTCAAAACATTCGTGCGAGGTACCTGGATTTGGCAAACCGCTTTGGAGTACAGGTCTAAATGCTCAACTTAATAGCGCTTGACGGACCTTCCGGTGTTGGTAAATCCACCACCGCCAAACGCGTAGCTGCGGCGCTTAAATGGGATTACATGGACACAGGTGCTATGTATCGCGCCGTGACATTGGCATTTCAAAGAGCGGATGTATCTCTGAACGATAGGAGCGGCGTTGAACGGATATTGGCTTCTGTCGGCTATGAACAGAGGGGTACATCTTATTTTTTGAATGGCGAGGACGTTTCAGACGCAATCCGCGCTCCCGAAGTTACAAAAAATGTTTCCGCTGTCAGTGCTGACCCCAGAGTGCGGACATTACTGGTTGAACTCCAGCGCAATTTAGGCCAAATAGGCAACTGGATAGTTGATGGCCGAGACATTGGCACTGTTGTTTTTCCGCAGGCCATTTGCAAAATATTTTTGGCGGCCAGCCCGGAAGCAAGGGCACAAAGACGGTTCTTAGAACTTCAGGCCAAAGGTCTATCAACAAGTTTTGAAGAAGTGCTGGCGGATCAAGCTAGACGCGACCACTTGGATTCCACACGCGACCTAAGCCCGCTCCGTAAGGCGAATGACGCTGTTTTGCTGGATTCAAGTGACCTGAGCCTGGAAGAAGTGGTGGAGAAAATAGTTCAGATATATAGAGCGCTTCCACAAGTACTATGAGGGAATGCAAATAACACCCGAAGCGAAAGCGCGAGTGAATATTGACAAAATGCTTATGGAAGCGGGATATGCTATGAAGTGCATTAACTATAGTCAACGCCCTTGCCAAACAGTACAAATAGGCAAGCACCGCCTACGCCTTCCATTCCGCTCCCTGCCGATGGCGGCTCGCTCCATTATAGCGGTTTAACTTATTGTAGTCAAACCGCTATGCCGGGATTCGCTTGCGAATCACGGCCGCTCATAGTCCATAGGCGAGCTTGGCTCGCCGTAAATGGACTATGAAAGCGAAAA
>JAIRRD010000056.1 GCA_031256155.1 Holophagales bacterium | reverse complement strand
TTTTCGCTTTCATAGTCCATTTACGGCGAGCCAAGCTCGCCTATGGACTATGAGCGGCCGTGATTCGCAAGCGAATCCCGGCATAGCGGTTTGACTACAATAAGTTAAACCGCTATAGTCGTTTAACTTGTGAAGCATCACGATGCTTCACAAGTTAAATGCGCGGATGCGCTGGACTGCGCTATAGTGTAGCGAGCCGCCAACGGCGGGGAGCGAAACGGCGGCGCAGTCGTAACGTTTCCAATACCGTATTGATTATCAGGTTAATTGACTTTAATACTGTGATACGAACTCACGATGCCATTGTCTTAAAACCAACGCCCTTTGAAGACGGCGGACTGGTGGTCTCTTTCCTCACAGACCAGGGGGAGAGGCTGACGGGTTTGGCCAGGGGAGCTAAAAAACCTACGGCAAAATGGGTGGCGGCATTTGAACCTCTGAGCCTTGTCAGGGCTGCTTTCTTTGGTAAAGAACATTCGGAAATCCGTCGTGTGACGCGCTGCGAACTGCAACATTCGCCCCTGACGCTTGGACATTTGGAGTGCGGTCTGGTAATTGCGTGTTTGGCTGACCTTGTGGACAGGATTGCCAGGGAAGGGATGGAAGACCCTCGTCTGTTTCGTTTGGTTTGCACCTGCTCAAAGGCGCTCAGCACACAACCGGACAGGGCTTTGTCAATCCTTGCTTATGCTGAACACTGGTTGCTGCACTGAATGGGCCTGTTGCCCAATTCCAGAGTCTGCGGTCACTGCGGACGTGGAGACACGCCCTTTGTAATACTGGGTGAAAGGGGCTGGTGCTGTTCGGCGTGTACGCCCGCAGACAAATCAGAGACACTTCCGGGCGGCACAAAGGAATACCTGAATAAAATCAGGACAGTCAGGGCTGAGGAAACGCCAGATTCAGATGAAAGCAATGCGTCACGGGCTGTGACTCAGTTGCTGCGTGGTCGCTTACTCAATGAAATTGGTAATTTAAAGAGTTATGACATATTATTCCGCATTGGGAGTCCAATGCCTGGAAACATCCATAGTTAAATGAGCCACATACGCAACTGAAGTTTTGCATGTGGCCATATAGCCTTGTTGCGTAATTATGGATTTATTTTTTGCTGATCCGCGCCGCCCAGCCTCCTCCAGGAGCCAAGTGGATTTTTAAGGTCTCTTGTCGGTTTACGCGCTTTTTTTCGCGTATGTAATCTACACCGGCGCGGTCGGCGTTGGGGCCGTCTTTGTAGATGTCGGCTTCCCAATCCCCTTCGCCAAGAAATGAGAGAGGTACGTCCAAGTCCCTTGGGTCCCAATTTGTCATGGCGCCGATGTACCAGTCGTTCCCGCTACGCCTGGCAGTTAGAATGTGTTTTCCCAAAGCTGCGCTCAATATCTTCGTTTCGTCCCACACCACTGGTACGGCTGCTAAAAATTCAAGACACTCCAATTCCCTACGGTAGTTAGAGGGGGAATCCGCCAGCATTTGTAGCGGGCTTTCATAGACCACGTACATTGCAAGCTGCTGGCAGCGCGTCCCTTGGCTCATGGGTCTGTTGGACACGGGTCTGAAGTCAGACTTGGCTGCGTTTAGCATAGCGCCGGGGGTGTAATCCACCGGCCCAGCCATCATGCGCATGAATGGAAAAGTTACGGCGTTGTCAGGCGAGGCCAGGTCGCCCCACTTGCTTTGTTCAAGCCCCAGCACACCCTCGCTGGTCATAACATTTGGGTAAGTGCGGTACAGACCGGTTGGCTTATAGGAACCGTGAAAATCAACCAGTAAACGCCTTTTAGCCGCCTCAACTGCAACGCGCTCATAGTAGTTGACCATCCACTGGTCTTCTCGCTGCATGAAGTCAACTTTGATGCCCTTAACGCCCCATTTTTGAAATTGATCCAACGCCTGCGCCATCTGCGCATCCAAGGTCTTCCAGATCACCCACATTATCAGTCCGACGTTTTTCTCTTTGGCGTGGGCGGCAATGGCCTCCATATCAATCCCCGGCATCTGTGTCATCAAGTCGCCGAGCTTGTACCAGCCTTCGTCCAAAATGATGTATTCAATCCCATATTCAGCCGCGAAGTCTATGTAGTGCTTGTATGTCTCAGTATTAACTCCAGCTCTGAAAGGAACGCCATAGATATTGTTGAAGTTCCACCAGTCCCAGGCTACCTTGCCCGGTTTTATCCAAGTGGTAGCAGCTATGCGGGATTCGGAGGCCAGACGATAGACAATGTCTGTATCCAGAAACGTGGAATCCTGCTCAGCAATAACGAGAACGCGCCACGGAAATTCCCGTGTTCCGCGGGTTTTAGCCATATATTTTTCGCGATCAAGCACTCTTTCGTTTCTGTCCCGTACCAGTTCGACTTTGGAGGGGTAGTAGGGAAATAAGCCCTTTAAGGTGTTTGGCTGTTTGCCGCCCGTGAGATCCATACCGGGGTAATCCAGAAGATCAGCTTCGGTTATAGCTATTTTTTGGCCGTCTGTTTCAACGATTGCGGGCAGAGACGAGAATCTGTCGTTCACATCGCTGATTTTTATATACTTGTATGAACGCTCTTGGTGCGATAGAAAACTGGTCTCTTCAGGAAAGTAGACTGAGTGGTTGGCAGCGAATTGAAAGTTGACATCTTCAGCCATTACCTCCACTTCACCTGGGAACTTAGAGGCAAATCTATAGGCAGCGCCATCGTCATAGACGCGGACAATCAGGGAGTAATCACCCACAAAGTCAATCCGTCTTTCGTTATAGCGATTCCTTATTTCAGCCCTTTTGATTTTCACAACGGGTCTTAAAGTCTGATCCGCAGTTGATGTATTTGAAGTTTTAATCTTAGGGTTCCTGCCGATTACTCTGCCGTTACCGAAAGTCATACCTATTTTTGAGGGCAGAATCACCGTACGGCCACTCACATTTACGGCCCACTTCAGGTCTGAATCAGCGGTGACAGAAACAACTATAGCCCCATTTGGCGATGCCACGGTCAATGGCGCTTGCGCTTTGGAGTCCGTAGTGACAATGGCTGACAGTGCCAGCGAAGCAAAAATTTTAAAAAGCATAGATACTTCCTTTATTTAAAGTCTGTCAATCAAGATAGTTGATTTTACTACAAGTTTCCCTCAACAATGGCGATTTCATCGGGTGTCAAGTCGTACAAGGCATACACCATCTGGTCAACTTCATAGTCCAATTTATCAATCGTCTGTGTCAATGAATTAATTTCTTCCCGCTTGTCATTAAACAGGGGCATAAGCTCCATCTGCTGTTTGGAAGTTAAAACTGAGTTTTGTTTTTTTAATTCATCAATAAATTCTTTAAAATCTGATTTATAAAATTCTCGAAATTTTTCAGTCATTGACTTTGGCGAATAAATTGCTTTAATGTAATCAATAAATTGTTTTATTTTATCAAATCTTGTCTGACAGTTTGCAAGAAGCCTGTCAACATGTTGTATCAGCAATGATTGGTCTTTGGTTACAATTATTGGGAAACGTTCAACAAATATTACTTTTATTTCTGCAAACGGCTTTTCGACCATGTGAAAGTTTTCATGCTGAAAAAACCATTTCATAAATGATGAATTAATAATACCCAATAGATATTTAAGCGAAGGGGCATTTCCATCAATTGGATATATACAATGAATGGATTTATTTCCGATTTTACCGCTGGCATCATAAACAGCGATTGGATAATCATCTGTTCTACGCATAAACAGCTTTTCATTCTTAAATATATCAGAATTTCTTGGTGCGGCAAGCCATTTGCCATACTTGATATATTTGCCATCCCAGGCATCTGTGTATCTTTCGATTGTCTTGCCTCTCATGTAAGGCAACCAAGTTTCATCAATCTTTTCGTAACCCTCAAATGGTTTTTTATTTACAATTTCCCTTGTTTGCAAAGGTATGCCTTTACCTTCTTCATAAGGAATCATTCCAGCGGAAACATTAAAATATTCAGATAGCGGTTTGACGATTTTATTTATCTTTTCTATAATTTGTTTTTCAGTTTCAGTTTCTCTGTAATTAAAGGTATACCCTTCTTTTTTTCTCAAGTCGCTTTGTAAAAATGTCGT
>JAIRRD010000052.1 GCA_031256155.1 Holophagales bacterium | reverse complement strand
TTTTCGCTTTCATAGTCCATTTACGGCGAGCCAAGCTCGCCTATGGACTATGAGCGGCCGTGATTCGCAAGCGAATCCCGGCATAGCGGTTTGACTACAATAAGTTAAACCGCTATAGTTCCCACCTTCACACAGCGGAAACCAAATACTGCATCTACATTACACTCTGACCTCACAAATGTGGCTGGCCTTCCCCGTACCCTCTATAGCGGTTCAACATTGTAGTTGAACTGCTATATCTTGTTTGTTTGTCTATGCAGGGACAGGAATTGGTATTACACAAAGCATCATGCGTGATCCTTTTTTGAATTGCCTCAAAAAACATAAAATTAATCAAGTGTTTAATGTGTATTTGTTAAGAACAGAAATATCAGTCTGGAATTGCTACTAAGGACAATAAACGTGTGGGATCAGCGGCCTCGGAAAGCAGAACATTATCAATCAATCTGGCTCTGCCTATTTTTCCGGCAACGCACAGACCGGCAAGGCGCTTAACCTGGCCTTCAATCGTATCCATGGTTAGGGCGTCAACCAGTTCACAGTATTGAAGCTCATCTAAATCACCCAACAAGCTCTTGGCTGTATCGACCAATTCGGTAGCGGAACGCACACCTTTTTGAAAAGCATTTGTAGCGGCAGCTAAGGCCCGTGAAATACACAACGCCCTCATACGCTCTCCTATGGAAAGATAAGCGTTTCTTGAACTCATGGCAAGGCCGTCATGCTCGCGAATAGTGGGGGCTACAACAAGCTCAATCGGCAGATTCAGATCCCAAACCATTCGGCGAAGTATCGCTGCCTGCTGTAAATCTTTTTGTCCAAAAAACGCCAGATCAGGCTGGACAATGCTGAAAAGCTTGGCAACAACAGTAGCAACACCGCGAAAATGCCCTGGTCTGTAACTACCGCATAAAACCTGCCCCATCGGCCCAGGGTCAATAAAAGTGCTGAAACCCGTTGTATAAAGTTCCGTCGCTTCAGGTATGAAGAGAATAGTTACACCTTGATTCAGACACAGAGCTTGGTCGCGATCCAAATCGTGCGGATAGTGATTAAGGTCTTCATCAGGCCCAAATTGTGTTGGATTTACAAATATTGAAGCGACTACTGAATCGCATCTGGCTCGACAGTGCTGAATCAGAGACGCGTGACCTTCGTGCAAATATCCCATAGTCGGGACAAAACCTATGCGACCCCCTTGCTTCCTCAAGGTCTTCAAAAGAACTCGTAGCTCTGGAATATTTCTGGCAATACGCATTACTTAGAATGTTTCCTTTTGCTCATCGTGCTTTTTGACTTGGAAACAAGCTGGGAAGCCCCGGAGAGCCTAGCAGCCAGTTTCTCAAATACCACATCTGAAAGTTTATAAGATTCTTGCTCACCTGGGAATAGGTCATTTTTTACGTCGCTTGACCACTGAGATAGTGCTATAACCATTTTATTGAAACCATCCATGTAATTTTTTACAAATTTTGGATAAGGCCCTGGGTTAAGACCTAATATATCATGAAATACCAGCACCTGTCCAGAACAATCTGGCCCCGCGCCAATGCCAATAGTAAAAATATTTAATACCTCTGTGACAAAAGCTGCAAGCTCTTTGGGAATACACTCTAGCAAAACGGAAAAACAACCGGCATTTTCAAGTTGTTCGGCTTCTTCCAGCAACCGGATTGCCTGAGCTTCCTCTTTTGCCTGTACTTTATAACCGCCTATTGAATGAAAAGATTGAGGTGTAAGACCCAAGTGACCCATTACGGGAATTCCGGCATCAATCAGGGCGCGTACGATTTGGATTTTATTGGCTCCACCGCCCTCAAGTTTCACAGCCTGCGCCCCTGCCCTGACCAAGAGGCCAGCATTCTTCAGAGCGTCTTCCACACTCAAGTGATAACTTAGAAATGGCAAATCGGCCATCAGATAAGCATTGGGGCGTGCCCTGACAACTGCTTCCAGGTGATGACGCATCATTTCCATTGTCACAGGCAGTGTGTTTTCAAATCCAAGACAGGCATTGCCTACGCTGTCGCCTACCAGAATTATGTCAGCGCCAGCCGCATCGGCGATGTGCGCCATAGTGGCATCATAGGCTGTAACCATTACCAGCTTTCCGCCCTGGTCAACAGTGGTCTGAAGGTCTATCCACGTCTTTTTTGACTGTGTTGGCGCTTTATGACTCATGGTGTCTCCAAAAGACTAATATCCAAATTTAAATCGCTCAAACCAGCTATCAAACAATCCTAGTTCAAAGAAAAGACTTCCAAGCCGCTCTATTGGCAAACCCATGACGGTGGCGAAAGAGCCGTCTATGCGTTCAATAAACAGGGCGGCGATACCTTGTGCGGCATAAGCGCCAGCTTTGTCCATAGGCTCGCCAGTGGCAACGTACCATTGAATTTGATCCGACGAAAGGGGACGAAGATACACTTCCGCCGTATCTACAAACTGATGAATATCATCATCTCTAATCAGGCATACACCTGTGTGAACGCAGTGTTTGCGGCCCTGTATAAGTTGCAGCATCCTCACCGCATCCTGTGGGTCGTTGGGTTTGCCGAGAATATGATAATCCACAACAACTGTTGTATCGGCGGAAAGCACCCAGCGGCCTGGGTTGTTGACTGATATGGACAAAGCTTTTTCCCTGGATAATCGGACAACCATTTCAGCGGGGTCTTCGTTTGTCAATGGCGTCTCGTCTATGCTGGGCACCACCGATTCAAATGGAATGCGAATGGCTTCAAACCAGTATTTACGGCGCGGGCTGGCAGAAGCTAGTATGAGTGGTTTTGTGGTCAATTATTATCCCTTTTGTTTGTCGGCCAAATAAATGTGCCGATGCCACCTATTAGTAAAAACAGGAGTGTATAAAATGGCCAGACTGTACGGGCAGGCGCAGATATTGGTCGCCACTTCAACTCAAATGACCACGCTCCTTCAGACATGACATCGCTGAAGTGCCGCCAAGTTCCATCTTCTCTAACCAAGCCCGAACGGCCTGATAATGTCACGCGTACAACAGGTACACCTGATTCCATGGCGCGCAAACGAACCATGGAAGCGTGAAGATCAGCTGCTACGCTGGTTTCAAACCAAGCATCATTTGTATGCTCTGTCAAAAGATGTCCACCAGCAATAGTCAGACCGGCGCGAACTCGGCGCGGTATGAGGGCCTCACTGCAAATCAATGGATGAACTTTTATGTGTTTACCTGGCTGTACAGGAATTGAAAAGCTGCTTTCAGGACTCAAACTTCCTGGTACCCAACTTCTGAAACCAGCTATCTCTTCCAACCAATTCCGCATCCACGCCGGGCCAGGCATACGCTCGCCAAATGGCATGGGAATCACTTTAGCTTGTAAAAATGGCTTATGGCTAGCTACTTCGCCGCGTACAATATTTTGCGGCGAATTGCGGTCCAACCATCCATCAGTGCCAAAAAGCCAGGCTACACCACAATTCGCCGCTATCTCAGTCAAACTTGTGTTTGGCAGCAAATAGTTACCGTCCGTGACGCTGCTCTCCGGCCATAAAAGCAATGTGGACCTACCTTGCTTTGGCAGTCCATCTGCCATGAGCAGAGCGTTACTTCTGCGCCACATGTCGGCCAACTGATTGGGGATGTGCGTATTTACCGGGTAGTTTGGCTGTATGACAGCAATATCCAACTCCATTTCGTCCCCCCTTGGCAGGAAAAACCAAGCGCTAGAGAGAGCTAACAAGAGGACAAGGGCTGAAACCGATGTGACAACTAATTTTTTAATGGCCACGGAAGCTAAAGCACAACCCGCAAGGACACCATGAATCCAGATAATTGCTGTTAAACCTTCTGTTCCCAAAAAAGCCGCAGCACGTCCGAGCAGCGGGGGACTGGCCAAAGCCGAGGCCCATGTCCAGGGATATATGTGCAATAACCAGGAATCACACATCACCATTACCAGTGCCGCACCACAAGCTGCTGCGGCGAATCCGCGCCATCCGGGAATTTTCCTCCAAACAAATCTGGCTAAAAGCAGCGCGAGGAGGGGAGGCAGGCTGTCATAAGTCCAAAGTAAAATTCCGGCAAACCAAGACAATCCTGCCGGTATTCCTCCTTTGGCGGCTATCGTTGGCGGCATCCAGATTGTCAGCAGCA
>JAIRRD010000048.1 GCA_031256155.1 Holophagales bacterium | reverse complement strand
GCCTGATCTCTACATTTGCACCAAGTAATGAATTTTTTATAACAGAGCCTTGACCTATTGTACTTCCCTCGCCAACAGTGATTTTTCCCTCCAGCCGGACTTGCGGTTCAATAATTACGCCACGGCCAGCTAGTTCCACTCTGGGACCAACAATAGCTGAAGCAGAATCCATGAAAACAACACCTGAGCAAAGCCAGTGATTTAAAATACGCGATCTGGCAATGCTCTGAATTTCAGACAGATTGTGCCTTGTTTGGGCGTGGAGCAAGTCTTCCCGGTCACATTTCAGTGTTTTTAGTTGAATTGTTTTTGAAATATGTTTGAGCAGATCGTCCCAACTAGGTTCTGCTGTTTGTTGAACAAGTTGTTTGATAGCTGATTGGAGTTCGGCGCAATGCAATGATATGGGGCCGGGCAGGTTGTCAGATTGTTCTGCGGAGACCAACGCGCCCGTATCGGAGGCAAGTTCTTTAAGGGCAGAGGGGCTAATCAGGGGTTGTGCTGGCATTAACAAAAGAACACGCGATGTAGGTGCAATGCCGATTGTTGCTGACAAATCAAGTATGGAACGAACAGCGTTTGAACTTTGACAGCACTCCACATTGTCACTGATATCGTTTTTTGACTTCAAATCGTCAATAAATCTGGCAATTTTTTCATGGTCATTTCCCGTAATCACGCATATGTGCTCAACTTCCGCCGGAAGCGCATGTATCTGCCATAGAAGAATTGCGTCACCCAGGATTTTTTCCAGACAAACAGGAATCAGGCTGTTGGGAGGGCAGGGTGCATTGGCGATAATGAAAGCAACTTGAAGCATTTGTCACCTCAAAAGTGAATATGCAAGGTCTGAGGCCGCCAGTGCGTTATTTGGATTGGCAATCCACTTACCCACTATGTCAAAAGCGACACCATGATCTGGTGAAGTTCGTATGAACGGCAGACCAAGCGTTAAGTTTACCGCTTTTTCCGGCTCAATTAATTTAACCGGTATCAGTCCCTGGTCATGGTAAAGTGCAACCACCACGTCAAAGGCTCCGCGGAATGCTCGCAGGAATATGGTATCAGCAGGGTAGGGGCCGCAGAAAGCTGGTTGTATGGAGTCTGGCTCGCATGATGCCGATGGAGCCGAAGAATTAAATGAATTCCGTGCGATTTTTACAGATTCTTCCAGAATTTTTTCTTCATCGCCAAAAGCGCCGCACTCCCCGGCGTGAGGATTCAGAGCGCAAAGAGCTATTTTAATGCGGTTATTTTTAAGTAATGGAGCGAGTTGTTGTGCAGCGAATATCAAAGTATCCGCCACAGCCCCGGAGTCAAGCCCTTCAATGACAGAGCGCAGGCTTTGATGGACAGTGTGCAATACCACTTTCAGGCTTGGACTGATAAAAGCCATTTGGACTCGCGGCGAAGCAGAAATGCTTTGCAGCAGTTCCGTATGCCCCGGGATGTCATAGCCTGCCATGTGCGCGGCTGCTTTTGAAATAGGCAACGTAAGGAGCGCATCGGCCTTGCCGGAGATTACATCAAGAGCCGCGCTGCGGACGGCCTCAACAGCGCATTTACCGGAACAGGCACTTGGCACTCCTAGTTGAAGGTCGTTGCGTGATATGTCCGACAGCGGGTCAATCCAAGGTATTTCCAGTGAATGAAAAAGTAGTTTACTTTTATTGAACTCATATTTCAGTTCACAGTCAGGCAATATTGAAAGTCCGGCATAGCTTCCATAGACTGTAACTTGCCACTTTTGCGTAATAATTGGTAATAATTTTAGCAGTAGTTCCGGACCAATGCCACAGGGGTCACCAAGGGTAACAGCTAAATGCGGAGCATGTTTCATATAAACTGGTTATTTGAGAAGGTTATCTATACATTCGAGGATTAATGAATTAATCTATAGAACGAATATATAATCAATCATAGGTTTGAGTGTCTGTTTCAGAAGAATCGCCTGATTCGTCATCTTTTTTGTCAGGGCGGATTCTACGTATTCTTGGTTCTTCTTCCTGCTTATACAAGTATTTGATGTTGTGTTTCGGAAGCAGAATATTGGGTTCTTTTGCTCTGGTTATTTTAAGACAGTGTTTGTCGTACCATTCAATGGCACCGCGAATTTTTTCCCCATCCTGAAGAACTATCACCATAGGTGTTTTGGTTTGCATTTGTTTAAGATAATAAAAATTTTCCGCATTTGTCTGCTCAGGCGGCGCGATTTTGCGGCGTGAGCCAGAAGCGCCTTGCATGATAGCAACTGAACTTGAATTGCCATTATTTCCAGAGTTAGTTGATCCCTCACCGGTAAATGAGCCAGTTGGCGCGGAGCTTGTTGTAGATAAGGATGTTTTTCCCATCCTCTCTTTGATTTCGCCCATATTAGGGCGGATCAGTTTTCTGTTCATCTGTCTTTCCCGCAAAATAGCATATAAAAACAAGCACAATTCAACTTTGGAAGGCGTCACTGTGGCAAGATAGGAATTTTCGCTATTGCTCACTTTGAATGGCGGACAAAACCCACCTGCAAACAATACACGGCCATGATTTGCAAACAAACCCCAGCATAGCAGTTCAGCTATGAAAAAGTTGAACTGTTATATGGTTCTGACTATAGCATGTTGAGCAAAGTGATTTCAACCCCCCCCCGTTGCACTTCAACTTACAAATATATAGCGGTTTAACTTATTGTAGTCAAACCGCTATGCCGGGATTCGCTTGCGAATCACGGCCGCTCATAGTCCATAGGCGAGCTTGGCTCGCCGTAAATGGACTATGAAAGCGAAAA
>JAIRRD010000045.1 GCA_031256155.1 Holophagales bacterium | reverse complement strand
TTTTCGCTTTCATAGTCCATTTACGGCGAGCCAAGCTCGCCTATGGACTATGAGCGGCCGTGATTCGCAAGCGAATCCCGGCATAGCGGTTTGACTACAATAAGTTAAACCGCTATATCAAGTCACTTTACAACATGTACGCAAATCTAATATTTAAAATTTGAATCCGGGAATATTCAGCCCGCTAGTCATGCCGCTGGCGGCTCCGTTCATAGCTTCGTCTGTCTTTGCTGAAGCATCGTTAAATGCGGCCATGATGAGATCTTCCAACATACTTGGGTCATCTGGATCCATTGCGTCTTTGGAAATAGAAACACCTACCAGTTCTTTTGCGCCGTTTAACACAATTTTCACTGACTCGCCGCCAGCTGTGCCTTCCGCCCGAATGTTTTTCTGAATTTCCTGAAGTTTGGCCTGCGCCTGTTGCGCTTGCTTCATTAAAAAACGTATGTCCATTCGTATCTCCAATTGAGAGTTAGACTTAAATTAAAAGAGTTTACATTAGTTGGAGATGACCCCGCAAGCTTTGTCTCGAAATTGCGGAACACAATTTTTAGATAAAACCGCTATAGCGATTCAACTTGATGCTTTAGAACGCAGCGTGTTCCGTTCTCTTGATGATTTCTTCTTGAAGCGCCAAGCTCAGGTCGCAGAAATAATCGCTGTATCCGGCAACTCTGACTATGAGGTCACGGTGAGTTTCCGGGTTGCGTTGGGCTTCGCGCAATGTTTCAGCATTCACTACATTGAATTGAACGTGGTGTCCGTCCAACTTGAAGTAAGCGCGAATCAGGTCAGCAAAGCGGTCAATGCCCTCATCGCCTTCCAGCAGTGTTGGCGCGAATTTCATATTCAGCAGTGTGCCGCCTGTTTTGACGTGATCCATTTTGCCTGCGGATTTAATAACCGCAGTTGGACCGTTGCGGTCAGCGCCCTGTACAGGGCTTATTCCCTCTGAAAGAGGATGTCCCGCGAACCTTCCATCAGAACTGGCTCCGCAAACACTGCCAAAATAGACATGGCATGTGGTTGGCAACATCTCCAGGCGATACTGTCCGCCCTTGGTATTCGGACGGCCGTCTATACAATCGAAAGCCATGTTGAAAACACGAACCATTAAGCTGTCTGCCCTGTCATTATCGTTTCCGTACTTTGGTACGCGGTTCAGCAGTAATTGACGTAGCGCTTCATTGCCTTCAAAGTTTTGATCCAGTATTTTTACAAATTCGGCTATGTTCAGCGATTTTTCCCGGAACGCCACATAATCCAGGCCGGAGAGCGCATCCGTGATTGAGCCGATTCCCACAGCCTGAATAAAGCTGTTGTTGTAACGGGCACCGCCAGAGTTATAGTCCATGCCATTTTTGATGCAGTCATCCGTAATGACAGAGAGAAATGGAGCAGGCATTGATTTAGCAAAAAGCTGTTCAATGATTTGATTTCCGTGAATTTTAATGTCTATGAAGTGGTGGAGTTGTTTTTGAAAAGCGTTCAGCACATCGTCAATGGATTTTAAACCGGCGGCTTCGCCTGTTTTAAACCCCAGTTGTTTATTAGTGCGCGTATCGAAGCCATTGTGCAGCGCCAATTCCAATATCTTTGGAAGATTGAAATAACCAGTTAGTATATAGGCTTCTTTGCCAAAAGCACCAACTTCCACACAGCCCGAACAGCCGCCTGCCCGTGCGTCCTCAAGTGTCTTGCCTTGGCGCAGTTGCTCTTCAACAACGCTGTCAGCGTTGAATACAGACGGGAAACCGTAACCTTTGCGAATGACTCTTAAAGCGGCTTTCAGTACTTTATCCGGTGTTTTTCTGCTGATTTGCACATTGTTACTGGGTTGCAGTAGGTGCATCTCATCAATTACTTCCAACAGGAGTAGTGTGACTTCATTACTTCCGTCACTGCCATCGGGTAGTAGACCAGCGAGGTTAATATTTGCGAAATCCGTGTACGTGCCGGACTCAGCGGCTGTGACGCCGACTTTGGGTGGGGCGGGGTGGTTGTTGAACTTGACAAAAAAACAACCCAGAAGTTCTTTTGCTGATTCTCTTGTCAAGCTGCCATCTTCAATTCCTTTTTTGTAAAAAGGCCACAAGTGCTGATCCAAATGACCTGGGCAAAAAGAATCCCATCCGTTCAATTCTGTAATCACGCCTAAATGACAGAACCAGTACGACTGTAAAGCTTCATAAAAATTTCCGGGCGCATTAGCCGGAACATGGCGGCACACCTGCGCGATGCGTTCAAGTTCAGACCGTCGCTGCAGGTCTGTTTCATCACGCGCTATGGATTCAGCCGCCTCGGCGTGGCGCTCAGCAAAGCGGATAGTAGCATCGCAGGCCAGTTCAAAACCGCGCAGGTTTTCGCGCTTTGCCAGCGCTGAGGTGTCATTTGCGAAATCCAATTTAGACAGCGCTTCCACAATATCGTTTTTGAAATCAAACATTCCCTTGCGATATATCTTGTCGTCCAACACAGTGTGGCCTGGAGCGCGCTGTTCCATAAATTCAGTAAAAATTCCCGCGTCATACGCTTCCAGCCACTCTTCTGAAAGCAGAGCGAACATTCGGTCGCGCATATTGCGCCCACGCCAGAAGGGTATGATTTTTTTCCTATACAGCTCTATTGCCGCGCTGTCAACGCGGTACCAGGTCAGGGGCCTGGAATTTAAAATCTCAAGATCCTCAACAGTGTGGCATGTGATTTCGGGATAGGTGGGAACTGCCTTTGGCGCAGGTCCGCGCTCACCTACTATGAGTTCGTTTTTCCCAATATAGATAGTCTTGTTTTCGCACAAGTACCGATACGCCATCCCACGAAGCACCGGAATACTGTACCTGCCCTCATTCGCACGATAGAAGTCCGTGATGAGACTAGCGCGCTCAATGGAAACAAAAGGTTCCGCATTCAGGCTTTCTTCCCTCAAGACTGCCACTCTGTCATTCATTGCTACACTCCAACGCGGGTATCAAATCCATAGCGAACCCATATTTCTGTCAGCATATCCAATATTTGGGGACTTGGGGCGGATACATTCGGTAATTTCGGGCATTTGCCCAATTTTTTCAACTTGGCGTCTCCCATTGCGTGATAGGGCAAAAGACATACGCGTTTTATGGATTTCATCGAACTATATCTGGAAGCCAGCGCTTCCATTTCGCCTGGGTCATCAGTGTAACCAGGAACTATAGGGAGTCTAAGCCAGATGGAGTGATGAAGCCTTGCCAACTCATCCAGGTTTTCCAGAATTGGCACTGAGTCAACGCCGGTGTTAGAACGGTGGCGTGCGCTACAGCCACCCTTTAGGTCATAGAGTATGAGGTCTGCTTTGGCGGTCAGGGCAATCAAAATTGTTTTCTCCACATAGCCGCAAGTGTCAATCGCAGTGTTGATACCCTCGCGTCGGCACTCCATCAGCAAATCATCTATAAATTGCGGCTGGGCGGTCGGTTCACCCCCAGAAAATGTCACACCACCGCCGGATTGATCGTAAAAAATTCGGTCGCGTAGAATATCCGCCATGACTTCATCCGTTGTCATGGAGCGGCCTGACATGGTTCGCGCTTCCGCAGGACAGGCATTGGCGCAGGCACTGCAGGCGCGGCATTTCGCGTCCCCTGGTTGCAGCGGATCGCCACTGGGGCACAGTGTCACACACCTGCCACAATGAATACACCGCTCAGCTTGAACAGTTAAAACCGCGCTGTGAGATTGCCCCTCAGGATTATGGCACCACAGGCAATCCAGTGGACAGCCTTTTAAAAAAACCGTGGTCCTGATGCCAGGCCCATCCTTTGTTGAATAACGCTGTATATTGAAAATAGTCCCGCTGTTCACTGATATAGTCGTTTTACTTGTGGAGCATAACAATGCTCCACAAGTAAAACGCGCGGATGCGC
>JAIRRD010000039.1 GCA_031256155.1 Holophagales bacterium | reverse complement strand
TTTTCGCTTTCATAGTCCATTTACGGCGAGCCAAGCTCGCCTATGGACTATGAGCGGCCGTGATTCGCAGGCGAATCCCGGCATAGCGGTTTGACTACAATAAGTTAAACCGCTATACTTGTGGAACATTGTTATGCTCCACAAATAAAACGACTATAGGCAAGCTTTGCTTGCCGTAAAGAGAGCATCACAAGCGCAAAATGACTATATATACCAGAACTGCTTCAATGCGAGAAATCCACTACTGCCATGTTTTCCTCAATTCTGACAACTACTACCGGTGTTCCGGTGGCCATTTCTTCGTTGCTGACGTGAACTGCGTCCATTTCGCGCTGACGGCCGTTTATATTCAACATTACGCGCCCCGACGCGCCTTTTGGTATCTGCATATAGACAACCCCCCGGCAACCGGACGCCTTGCTAATGTCGAGGTTCCCAACGCTCTGTAGCTTGTTTGCCATTTGAAACAGCTTGGTGATTATCCAAACTGATGCCGCGCCCGCTATTACGCCTGAGATGATGGAAACTATCAGGGGGGCGTGGTTTTCCTTGTTCATGGCAAAACCAACCAGGCCAAACATCATAAAAAACGCGGCAAGGCCGTGGATGCTGATTATCTTAAAGCCATCACCCAAATGATGTACATCGGCATCCGCTGCACCATCACCCAAATCAACGCCAGCATCACTGTCTCCGCCCGCAAATCCAAGGACTTGGCTTATGAGGCGCAACAACACCCCCAGTGCACCTACAAAGGCGCAAATTACAAAAAAACGATCCGTACCGGAAAGAGAAGCAAACCAGGATTCCATAACAACCTCACTTGTTAAATTCTATAGTCGTTTTACTTGTGGAGCATAACAATGCTCCACAAGTAAAACGTGCGTCGTAATGGAGCGAGCCGCCGACAGGCGGGGAGCGCAATGGGAGACGTAGGCGGCACTTGCCCATCTGTACCGCTCATCAAGTGCATTCATTTTAACTCTCTGTCTGATGAGTTTGGGGACGCATTAATGGAAACAAAATTACATCGCGGATACTTTGATTGCCCGTCATAAGCATTACAAGCCTGTCAATCCCAATTCCAAGCCCCCCGCAAGGCGGAAAACCATGCTCAAGGCTTGTGACGAAATCCATATCCAACAGCATTGCTTCATCATTGCCAGCTTCACGTTCAACCAACTGATCCTGAAAACGCTTCAGTTGTGTTATTGGATCATTCAACTCAGAGTAAGCATTTGCCAATTCCATACCAGCTACAAACAGTTCGAAACGATCCACAAAACCGGGCTGATTTGGCAGTTCCTTAGTCAGGGGCGAAAGCTCAATGGGGTGATCAACAATAAAAGTGGGCTGAATCAGATGCTTTTCCGCATGATGTTCAAAGAGGTCGCCCAGCAGCGCACCCGCTGTCTTTTTGTCAATGTCCTGAATATGACATTCCCGTGCCAGTTTTACAATTTCATCAGGATTATCAAGTCGCTGTCTTTCAATACTTCCATATTCCGATATGGCATCTTTGAAAGTCATCCTGCGGAATGGTGTTGCATAGCTGATTTCATGTTCGGCATAGCACAAGGTTCCAGCTCCCATCACTTTAACAGCACTGGCGTGAAATACGCGCTCTGTGACTTCCATCATGTCTCTCAGGTCCTGACCGGCGGCATAACATTCCAGCATGGTAAATTCTGGATTATGACGCTGGCTCAAGCCTTCGTTTCGGAAATTTCGGTTGACTTCAAAAACCTTTTCAAACCCGCCCACAATGAGCCGCTTTAAATACAGTTCCGGCGCAATTCTCATGTACAGGTCAATATCCAACGCATTGTGATGTGTTATAAAAGGACGAGCTGTTGCGCCGCCGGGAATGGGCTGCATCATGGGTGTCTCGACTTCTAGGTACCCCATTGATTCCATTTCGCGCCGAATCGCGGCGAGGATATGGCTCCGTTTCTGGAATGTATCCATAACATCCGAATTAGTGGCTAAATCCAGGTAACGCTGGCGATAGCGCTGTTCCTTGTCCTGCAATCCGTGCCACTTTTCAGGCAGAGGCAAAAGAGCCTTACTCAAAAACTGCATCGTACTGACGCGAACGCTCAGTTCGCCGGTCTTGGTTCGCATCAAAGAACCATCGACACTTATGAAATCTCCCAGGTCAAGCAGTTTGAGCAACTCCCAGGTTTTTGCGTCGGTTTCATCCAAATCATTTTTGCGAAAAAAGGCCTGTAGTTTTTGCCCGTTTTCGCTCAGATGCCCAAAAATACTTTTTCCCATCTCTCTAAACGAAATTAGACGACCCATTACAGAAACAACTATCTTGCTTTGCTCCAGACGCTCCGCACTCCATTTTTCTGGGTCGCCGTAATCGGCAGCTATGTCAGATATTCCATGAGTCCGCCGCGCTTTCAAAGGCCATGCATCAATACCCAGCTCTTTGATTTTTTCAAGTTTGCTTAAACGAGCATCCCTATATTGATTAGGTTGAGATTGCATTACATCCACTCCAAAATCTGATTTTATAGCAGTTCCATTTCAAAATAGCGTTCTGCGATTTTGAAATGGAAGGAGTTATAGTCGTTTTACTTGTGGAGCTTAACAATAAATGCTCCACAAGTAAAATGCGCGGATGCGCAGACGTGAAGTGCAAGAAGATGTGCCATCTCAAAGTGAACTTGCCCTAGCAGCACGAGCCGCTTTTCTGCGTTTCGTCACTGAAGCTGTTTGAGCAGCCGCTGAAAACGCCATGATGCACCTCGCGGCCGCCGATTACTTTGAATGCCTTGCTATATCGTGTGCCAGAAAGCATGGAGGCGGTGTTTCCGCAGACCAGCATCGGCTTGCCAGTGAAGAATCTGTGGTGGTTGTCCAGGTCAAAGAAATAGGTGTGACCAGGTAAGCTACCGTCATAGTACGCGACCTGCCCATAGTCTTCGCATGTGTCCTCCAAATCATTGAGCTTGAAGGCTCTTACCGTCCGCGATGTGAATGTCACGAATCCCAGCCTGTCCTTGATCTCGCTGTCA
>JAIRRD010000237.1 GCA_031256155.1 Holophagales bacterium | reverse complement strand
TCGTTCGGCCAGTTATTAGGCCCCCAAACCAAAAATTCCATAGGTGTCTTGCCGTCCCTTTGAAGATATGCAACCGTTGGCTCAATGCGATCATACATCCAGTCGCTGATATTGGCAGCGTCTGACCATTGGCGGACAAGGGATAGTGTTCGCCCCCATGTGGCAATACTTCCGGTGAATTTGTCATTTCCCGTTTGACAGAGTGATAACAGCACACCTGGTTTTTCACGCGTAGGCGCGGCCCTGTTATAGAGCCATAGCCATCGCGGAATCATTGCGTGAATAGGCCTCCCCAGTTTTGCGGCCAGATTAATCCATGTTTCCTGGAGGACCTGAGGCATACCGGCCAGAAGCCAGACCTGTTCACCCAAGGGAAGCCCTTGTACCGCATAGGTGCCTTCTGCCGCAAGAGACTGACCGTATTTCCACTTAAAAAAGGATTCCCTGGCTTCGGCTCCTCTTGGGACTTCGGCAATGTCTTTAACAACCATGGACGGAGCTATGAGATCGTCCAAAATCCACTTTGTAGGCCCGGCGGGGATGGAAGTCAGAGCCAAGGCCAATTGGTCTTCTGTCGGAAGCCCATCGGTAATTCGGATTTTGCCGCCAATTGCAAGCATTTTTGGCTCTATCCAAATCACATTTCCATGTGAGGCTCTGATGGAAAACAGACTCATGACAGTTCCCGTCCGTGCGAGGGTAAAGCATCAGAGCCATGCGACCCATACATCAAATTTTGGCATTTCAAGTCAAAGAACAAAGCGGCTCCAATGCGGTTGCAAAGGAAAAAGTTTAACGTCAATTAGCCATACTCCCAAGGGGTTAAGCAAAGGTGTATCCCACAAAAAGGGGCCGACATAGGATGAAATGAAGAAAATAGGGATAATGTTCCCATAATTTGTACCAATTTATGTTCAAAGGGATGCAAATTGGTATGGTCGTTTAACTATCGCTATAATACTTGTGCCAAATGCTGCGAACAACCAGCACTTTGTTTTACTGTCCAGAACCCGGATGCGACTTGTTTCCTTAGAAATACATGGATTTAAATCCTTTGCGGATTCCCAGAAGCTCGTCTTTCCAGGGGGGATGACGGCTGTCGTGGGTCCTAATGGATGCGGTAAATCCAACATATCTGACGCGCTGGCATGGGTTTTGGGCGAACAACGCGCCAGCCTTTTGCGCGGCGCTGAAATGGCGGATGTTATATTCGCTGGCACCAGTGAAAGAAAGGCCATGAGTATGGCCGAAGTCAAATTGGCACTGGAAATGCGCGATCAATCCAAACCTGGGGACATAAGTGAAGTTACAGTATCCAGGCGGTTGTTCCGCGACACCGGAAGCGAATACCGAATCAATAACCGCGAATGTCGTTTGAAGGACGTTCAGGATTTGCTCATGGACACCGGAATGGGTACCAGGGCCTATTCCTTTATTCAACAGGGTCAGATTGATCAGATACTTTCCACAAAGCCCAAAGACCGCAGGCAGTTGCTGGAAGAAGCGGCTGGCATTACGAGGTATAAGGCTCGAAGAACGGAAGCAGAACGGAGACTAGAGGAAACCAGGACAAACCTGCAGAGATTGGATGACATTCTGTTTGAAATAACAAAACAGCAGGATTCATTAAAGCGCCAGGCAGCCAAGACCAGACGTGCGATCGAATTGGATCAGGCATTAAAAGATACGCAGCGGATTTTGCTGACCGGCAAGGCTATGGAGCTTGAGACAGCCAAAGAGGACATAGTTCAGAATTTAGATAACTTGGACGCGCAGATTGCCCAGTTGACGGCACAGGCCGCTGAAAAGGCTTCTGAGGTTGAACGTCAGCGACTTGCTCTGACCGAATCGCACAGGCTTCAGGAGCAGCGCATACATCAAATCAGCGCCATAGACCACAAACTGGGGCTTTTGGAACAAGAGCGCGGTTTTCAGGAATCACGCTCTGAGGAGGCAAGGAGTGCGGCTAACCAAATAAATCAGCGCCTTACGAGCTTGGATGACAGAAGCGGCGATTGGACGTCTGAACTTGAGCGTCTTGAAAAAATTAAAAAAGAGACACAAACAGCGCTGGACGCACGTGAAGCATTTGTTCAAGATGCCGAGGAGGCTGTAGCCTTGGCCGGTGGCGCACTCAGAACCATCGAATCCGAATTAAAAACCCTGCGCGCCAGGCGGGCTGAGGTCATGCAGATGGCAATTCAGCAACAAAAAGCGCGCCAGGCCATTTATGCTCAAATAGCCCAGATTGAGGGGCGCCTGGATACACTCAATCACGAAGAAGCCATGAGAGCGCCGCGATTAGATGGCCTCAAAGGAGATTTGCAGCGTGTTTCCAGGGAAATCGAAGGGGCCGAAGAAAGATTTCTTGAAATAGAGGAGGCGGTCACAGTGCAGACCAGGGCACGCAACGAAGCCCAGGACGCGCTGCAAATCTGCGAGCGCAATCATCGTGAAACAGAAGGCGCTCTGGAAGCGGAAGAGTTGCGTCTGCGCCAGCTCAATGATGCCCTAAAATCCGCGAGTGGTTCCGCATCCAGCGAAGAGGCTATTAAATGGTTGAAAGAGAAGGGCAGTAATCCGACAACATTGATAGACACATTGAAAGTTGACGAGGATGCACGTCCGGAATTGGAGCGCGTTCTTGGCACCTGGATAAACACTGTTGCCTTTAAAGCAAACAAGCAGACCTTAAAACAACTGCCGGGGCAGTTGATGGTGTCCTTTGACTCTAATATTTCTCCCACAGTTCCCCCCGCACGGACTCGTCCTCTGGCGGACTCAGTGCATTGGCGAGCCAAAGCGCCGAAGGTATTGAATGGGCTACTCAGCCGGGTCTTTCGCTGCGAGGATGATGTATTTATGGAACTTGTAGCGGCCCACCCGGAATTGGCCTTTGTCTCGCCTTCTTTTATAAAACTCCCCTTTGGCCCGATTCAAATAGGAATTGAGCCGCCAGCGGCGTCGCCGTTGAAAATGCGGGCCGAGCGCGATGCCTCCAGCGCCGCGAGAGAGACACTCCTGGATCGCGCAGACGCGCTTGAGGCTGAAAAAAAACTGCTTTTAAATAAAGTCTCCGAGACCCAGGAACGATTGAAAGAGATGGAGGAAGACCGCGCTACCGCCAAGCGTTCACTTGAAGATATAAAAAACACCCACACCTCTGTGCTGAGACAGATCAAGGATATAGAAGAAGCGCAGCAACGTGCGGATGCCCAGTGGGAATTGCACGAAGTGGAGATAGAAAAACTAAAAACGCGGCTCAGGGAAATGGATAAAGAAAATCCCGAAAGCGCCGAACAGGCGTTGGAAACAGAAATTAGCGCAACTGAGAGCAAGCACCTGGAGTCCCAGAATAATTTAGAGGCGCGCCGGGAGGTATTGGTAGAAGCAACTCGCATGAGAGCTTCTGCATGGTCAGAGAGAGATTCAGCGGAGCGCCAGCTTCAGCATTTGCAGAGAGCGGCCTTTGATCTGGATGCGGAAAAAAAGCGTCTTGCGGCAGAATTCGCAGAAGCCGAAAAACGCCGAAAGACCGCCATCAAACGCATAGTGGATATTGAAAAGGAAGTTCAGCGTCTGCTGGGAGATAGATTGAACATTGCCAGCACCCAGACCGAAGTTCAGCCCAAAATAGAGCAGTCCGCAGAGGATTTGCGCGTACAGGAACGCACAGCCAGGGAATTTCAAGAGGCTCTGGAAAACGCCAGACAGTTGCGCCATGAGTCCATGGTTCAGGCCGCGCAAGTACACGGCAGCATTGAAGCTGTTGCAAAAGAGGTCGAACTTGCCCTTGGCCTGTCTGTTCCCGATTTTATGAGTTCCATTACATCAGATGAAAAGGAGGCATGGGAGCAGGGTGAACTGGTTCATCAGACGCGTTTTGCCGAGCTTCAATCCAGGCGTTTGGATCTGGGGAGCGTAAATCCTCTCGCTATTCAAGAACTTGAGGAGGCGGAAACCAGACTAGGTTTTATGAATGAGCAAAGGGCTGATGTCATTGAAGCAATAGCCAACCTGGAAGCCACGATAAAAGAAATTAACGTTACAAGCGAAGAACGATTTCGTGAGGCTTTTGATTTTATTAACGCGAGGTTTCAGGAAGTTTTTCGTCAGGTGTTTGGTGGCGGGAGCGCCCACCTGACACTCCAGGATCCAAAGGACTTATTGGAATGTGGCATTGAAATTACCGCACAGCCGCCAGGTAAAACAGCAAAAGCATTGACACTCTTATCAGGCGGAGAAAAAGCGTTGACGGCCATTTCACTGCTGTTTGCAATATTTCACTTTAAGCCAAGTCCATTCTGCGTTTTAGACGAGGTTGACGCGCCGCTTGATGAAGCAAATGTAGGGCGTTTCGCATCGCTTGTCAAAAACATGAAAGAACACACACAGTTTATAGTAATAACGCATCAAAAACCAACAATGATTGCCGCTGACAGCTTGTACGGCGTGACTATGGAGGAAAAAGGAGTGAGTAGGCTCGTCAGCGTACAAGTAAAAGAAGCTGAAAGCCTGATTGAATAGAGACAATGCCTGAATTATCACAGTCGAGCTTTCAAATCGGTCACCTCACGATAAAACCAGTGCTGGCGCTGGCGCCGTTGCATGAAATTACAGATAAAGCATTTCGCGCTTTTATACGCGAAATCGGCGGTGTGAGCCTGACAGTATCAGAAATGGTCTCCAGCGAAGCATTGATCCGAAAGGCTCATAAAGCAGAAAGAATGTTGACTGGCGATGGCGGGCATCCATTTGCCGTACAGATTGCAGGTTCACGCCCTGAAGCGATGGCGGATGCGGCAATCATTGCAGAACAAAGCGGCGCTGACATTGTTGATATTAATATGGGCTGTCCGGCTTCTAACGTGACAAGCTGTTTTGCCGGTTCGGCCCTGCTCAGGGACATAAAATTGGCTGAATCCTGTGTTAAAGCAGTCGTTAAAGCAGTCAGCACACCGGTAACGGTTAAAATGCGTATTGCCTGGGATGACTCCCAAAAAGAGCGCTCAGATTACATTGACTTTTTGAAAATGTTTGAAAACAACGGCATAGCCGCCGTGACTATACATCCAAGGACAAGAACCCAACAATACACAGGCAGAGCGGACTGGGCTTTCATTGCCAGAGCAGTGGAGCTTGGGATGAAATACCCGGTCATTGGCAATGGTGATGTGATTACACCTGAAGATGCCGAAAAAATGATACTGGAAACGGGCTGCAACGGAGTAATGATAGGAAGGGGCGTTTTGTACAACCCCTTTTTGTTCAAACAGATAATGGACAAGTCATTTTGCGTTTCGCATAATAAACGCATAGGAATCACCATTCGCTTTTTTGAAATGCTTATGAAGCTGTATGACGAGAGAGAAACACTGCATAAAATCAAAAAATTCAGCGGACACTTTACAAAGGGAATTCCCGGCGCATCCGGTCTGCGTCAAAAACTCAATGCTTTACATGATCCAGTGGATATTTTGGGAGAATTGAAAGCATTGCAAGCAATGTTAAATGAAAACAAGGGTAATTAGCCATGCGTCTCCGCAATATCACAGATGCCAGAAAAACATTGGAAAAGCACACTGAAACTGTTATTCTTGACCCTACTCAGCATAAAGGCCAATGGAAACGGCAATTTGGAAATGACAATCCATTATTTTTAGAAATTGGTATGGGCAAAGGCCAATTTATTTGCGGAATGTCAGACCTGTTGCCTGATGTGAATTTTTTGGGCCTGGAAAAATACGATTCTGTCTTGCTTCGTGCAATGCAAAAATCAATTGAAGTTCCACGCCAAAATGTGTTTTTGTTGCGAGGCAACGCTGAGTATTTGTCTGATTATTTTGCCGATAATGAAATTGACCGTATTTATCTGAATTTTTCTGATCCATGGCCAAGAAAAAGCAATAAAAAAAGACGTTTGACACATAGTGACTTTCTTGATAAATATAAAAAAATTCTTATTGACAATGGCGAAATACACTTGAAGACTGACAATAGAAATTTTTTTGAGTTTACGTTACAGCATATGAATGAATATGGCATGAAATTCGACCACATCAGCTTGGACCTTCATTCGGAAGAGCCGGATTGCAATGTGAGGAGCGAATACGAAGTATCGCGCTCTGCCGCAGGTTTCTTGATTTATCAGTTGATTTGCAGGTTTTAATTAAAAGCGAGCCACTTGCAAAACCTCTGGTTTTGCAAGTCCACGGAGTGGTAGGCTATGCCCGACTGCGTGGATGTCGGGAGCAGACGGAACGCATGGTTTTGCAATTACCTCAAGCGATACCAACTTGCGATCAAAAGCTCGCAAGTTGGTATCAGGTGATGCGAAAGCAGCACACGCAAGTTTTGAAAATGCAGGCTTTGTTCGCTATTAAGCGAGCAATACAAACGAAAACAGCTATAAATTGAACTGCTATAATATAGCGGTTCCCCTATTGATTAGCAATTTTCCCTGTAGTTTTCGGCTGTGCCTTCCGTTTCGTTCCCCGCCTATGGCGGCTCTCTATGCTCTCGACGCAGCCTCTGCACTCCGTGCAATTCCCAAGGGGAATGGCCATATGCACTTGATGAGCGGTACAGATGGGTAAGTGCCGCCTACGCCTCCCATCGCGCTCCCCGCCGATGGCGGCTCGCTCCATTACGGCGCAGTCTAGCGCATCCGCGCGTTTTACTTGTGGAGCATAGCAATGCTCCACAAGTAAAACGACTATACATAAAATTGCTCTAAACATTTCGAGGCAATTCAGCATCATAATCTATATAGCAGTTCAACTTATTGTAGTTGAACCGTTGTGGCAGGATTGCTTTTCAAATCCTGACCGTGTATTCTTGTAGGCGGTCTTTCTCTGCCGTTAAGCGAGCAATACAAGTGAAAATTGCTATATGGATTTTGCTGAGAGGTCTCTATGCTAACTATAATTATTCCTGCTTTTGCTGTAGCAGTAATGCAAAGCCAGGCTCAACAGATTGAGGCTTCAACCCTGCCAAAAGTCAATGGGCCAATGCCCCCCGATTATTTTGACCCCGCGCCGGATTCCTACAGGCGGGAGCCGGATGCTTATATTCGCCGCCAATCACGCAAGGCAAACAAGCTTCCGGCAGTGGCGCTGCCTGAGGGCGATATTATCGTAAATGATGAAATAAAAGATGTCGCCGGCTGGAAAGCCTATCAGGTCATTGTTCCCGCAGACAAGACTGTAAAGATGAGGCTGAAGGCTGTACACGAAGCCTGGTTTATGGTTAAAACGGTCAATCGCTGGGGGCATGTCGAAAAGGGGATGACTCAAAACCTGCTTCATAAGTTTGACCCCGAAGCCAGTTATATAAACAAAGACAGGGAAACCAAAACAGTCTATTTTATCGTTGATACGAATGAATTAAACATGTCAGGCGAGAAATATACACTGCACGTCACCTGGAATTGAACCTTGCTTGTGCTGTTTTCGTATCATCTGATACCAAGATATTATCTATTGATTGTATCTTGGCATCAAACAGTTGTTTAATTAATTTCATTTAAAAAATGACACATTTGATTATAAAACCATTATAAAATCATCTCATGAAGTTATCCTGGGACGACATACAAGCCAATGCCATTTCTTTTTCAAAGCGATGGGAAGACGCGCATGACGAGATGTCTGAAGCCCAGAGCTTTGTACGCGCTTTCTTAGCCATTTTCGGCGTACAAGACCCCCTTGCCGTTGGCCGCTTCGAGAAGCGCACACCGCACGGTCACTCAATCATCGCTGATGAACCGGATGGCGAGCAGAGCGAAAACAGCCATAAAGGCACAGGACAGCACCAGCAGGGGACACGGGGCAGGGGCTTCCATGACCAGCCCGGTGCTGATGCACTCCGCAACGGGCGGAGGTTTGGACGAATGGACTACTTTTGGCCCAAACAGATAGCCATAGAGATGAAGTCAAGGGGCAAAGACCTGGGCGAAGCCTATCGGCAGTTGAAAGACTACGTAATACACCTTCCAAGCGATGACATGCCGGAACTGCTGATGGTCAGCGACTTTGAAAAAATAGCCCTCTACAACCGCACGACCGCAGATGGAGTGTCTTTCAAAACAAAAGACCTGCACCAAAACATACGCCGCTTTGCCCGTATAGCCGGTTTTGAGACCACGCGCCGGATAGTCGAACAACTGGAAGTCAACGTACAAGCAGCCGAAAAAATGGCCCTGCTTCACGACACACTGAAAAAGCGGGGCTATGAGGGTCACGATCTGGAAGTCTATCTGGTCAGACTGCTGTTTTGCCTGTTTGCCGACAGCACAGGCATATTTCCCCGCCAGACCTTCCTGAACTACATACAGAACTCCAAAGACGACGGGAGCGACCTGTCAGAGCGGATATTCAAATTATTTGAAATCCTCAACATGCCGGACGATACCAGAGACAAAAAGACACTACTCTCACCAAACATCAAACAATTCAGGTATATAAACGGCGGCTTATTCAAAGATCCGCTCCTGTCAGCCCAGTTCGACCCCAAAATGCGCGGCATACTCATAGACTGCTGTTATTTTGACTGGAGCAGTATCTCGCCCGCCATATTCGGCGCAATGTTTCAGGGCATCATGGACAGAGAACAGAGACGAGAGATAGGCGCACATTACACAAGCGAAGAAAACATACTAAAGCTGATAAACCCACTATTTATTGATGAGCTCTGGAAAGAGTTCAATGCCATAAAGACAGAGCTGAAAGCCCTGGACAAGTTTCACGCAAAAATAGCGAGCCTGAAAATTCTTGACCCCGCCTGCGGCTGCGGGAATTTTTTGATAATCGCTTACAGGGAATTGCGTTTGCTGGAGCTTGAAATCTTAAAGATAAAAGTGAGCAGCGGACAAAAGCGCCTGGCCTTTGCAGTAGCCAGCCTGCTGAAAGTGAACGTAGGTCAGTTTTATGGTATCGAGTGTGAAGCATTTCCATGCCAGATAGCCCAGACAGGCCTGTGGCTCATGGATCACCTTATGAACATGCGCGTTTCAACCGAATTCGGCCAGCACTACGTCAGACTGCCACTGACAACAAGCGCGACTATTGTTCACGGAAACGCCCTGAGGATTGATTGGGAAAGCGTGGTGAGCAAGGATGAGCTGAGTTACATATTGGGGAACCCGCCGTTTGTGGGGAAAAAAGAACAATCGAAAGAACAAAAAGCCGAGTTGTTTGAAACATTCGGGAACCAAAAAGGCATAGGCAATCTTGATTACGTCACGGCTTGGTACAAAAAAGCCGCCGACATGATGGATAGTACAACAATACGAACCGCCTTTGTTTCCACAAATTCAATCACACAGGGCGAACAGGCACCTGTTTTGTGGAAAGCACTTCATAATGCTGTAAAAATTGATTTTGCTCACCGCACATTCAAATGGAGTAACGAAGCAAAGGGTAAGGCCGCTGTACACTGCGTGATTGTGGGTTTCAGCAAGTATTCCGTAAAAAATGTACGAATCATCTTTGATGGTGGCGATAAAACCATTGCCGCTAACATCAATCCATATCTGATTGATGGTCCTGATGTGCTGATTGAAAGTCGTACCAAGCCGCTATGCCGTGTGCCGGAAATGGCGTACGGCAGTATGCCAATAGATGATGGGGCTCTCATACTATCCGAAGAAGAAATGGACGCTTTAAATAAAGCAGAGCTAAAGTCACAAAAATTTGTACGCAGATATGTCGGAGGCGATGAACTCCTAAACAATACAGTCAGGTATTGCCTGTGGCTAAAAGGTTTTGCTCCAAGTGAACTCAAAATGTCGAAATTCATAACAGAGCGGATTAAACAATGCAGGCAATTCAGAGAAAAAAGCAACCGACTGCAAACAAAAACTCTTGCCGACACCCCCCAACTTTTTGGCGAAATTCGACAACCCGAAACAGATATGCTTGTAATCCCAAAGGTATCATCTGAAAATCGAAAGTATTTGCCAATCGGATTCCTGCCGCCGGAAATTATTGTCAACGGGAGTGCGTTAATCGTACCTACGGCAACGCTGTACCATTTTGGTATATTGACCTCAAGCGTTCACATGGCATGGATGCGA
>JAIRRD010000130.1 GCA_031256155.1 Holophagales bacterium | reverse complement strand
AAAATCGGACTGACGTTCGTGGAAATCGATCGTTTCCCCATCCGCCCGGGAGACTCCTGTGGGATTTTCGTTTCTCAGGGCGGTCGGCTGCGGATGCACTGGCTGAACGTGATGCTCGTCTGTGAAGAGGAGGTGATTTTCACTCACGGCACGAACACCCGGCGGGAAGCGCAACGGGTCTTCCAGAAACAGCTTTTCATAGCGATCCGTAAAATCGCGCATGGCCTTCATGCGTGATTCATTGTCGGCATCTTTGGGCAAATCCTTTTGAGAGTCTCTGATTATCTTGTCCTCGACATCGGTCAGGTTCATACAGAAACGAACCTCAAAACCGCTTTGGGCAAAAGTGCGCCGCAGAATATCCTGAAAGAGAAAAGTCCGCAGGTTCCCAATATGGGCAAAGCTATAGATCGTAGGTCCACAGTTATATATCTTGACAACACCCGGTTCCACAGGCGTGACAGGCTCAACGCAGCGGGTCAGAGTGTTGAAAAGGTGAATCGTACGCATACAATCAGCATATAACAATTTTCGATTGTAATACTCGCTTATAGTCGACGCCCTTGCCAAACAGTACAGATAGGCAAGCACCGCCTACGCCTCCCATTTCGCTCCCCGCCAATGGCGGCTCGCTCCATTACGGCGCAGTCTAGCGCATCCGCACATTTTACTTGTGGAGCTCGGCAAAAGAGGAACCGATTTGTGATATACGAAGATATTCGTAACGTAGATTTGTACCCCCTTGCTTCTGGCTCATAGGTCGGAAGCTGGCCGGCGTGGGTCGAGGGGGCTGCAAGTCCCTCGCATGTCAGCGCAGTTATACTACTGCGAGTGTGTTTGGAGGTGGTTTCGTGTCAAAAATCGGCAAAAGAGGAACTATATTCATAGTCGAAAGCTGCCTCAACGAATGAGTGGCTACTTCATTTCTTCTATTATTTTTTGCCCAAGATTTTCTTCCTTGTAGCCTTTTGGTAATTCAAATATGGAAGGCTGAATTGGACTGGTTTCGATTTTTATGGCTTCTTTGTTAATTTTTACATTCATTGTTCCCATAGGCATCTGCAATTCTTGTTTTAATTGACCATTGATTTTAGATATTTCTGTCCAAAATTTAAAGAATGACTCACCCAAAATTGGCCCTAACATTGGTATCGTAGAGCCGCCATTAAAGGGGCTTGCTTTTTCTTTTACATCTTGGGAAACAGGTGAGTGTATGCTTGGGTCTGCACTGACAATGTATGTTAGTTTCCCCAATGTAATGCTCCACTTGTCACATGGTCTACCCAGAATTGTCTCACTACCGATTTTTTTAATAGAGACAGCGCTTTTGTCGTCTATCTCATATATTTTTTTTCTGGCTTCATTTAATGTAGCAACATTTTTTTCGCTTGCTTTAATTATTTGTTTCTTGATTTTTATCATATCTTCTAGTTCAATCCTGCTAATCACTTTTTTTTTGTGGTCAATTCGGTAAGAAATAAAACTATTATAATCAATAAGTGTATCAATCTTTGTTTTTTCATTGTTAATGCGCTGATATCGGGATGAATAATATAATATTTCTGTGGCTTTTTGAGTTGAACCTGCTTTAGTCACAGTGTTGTATGTTATTTTTAAGTCTTGACTTACTAATTCAAAAGTCACTGCAGCAAGACAAAAAAATATTTGAACAATTTGTTTCATGACTCATCTCCTTAATATACAATCAAGGGTACTCAATTTGACCCAAATACAGGGGCTTGTATGACATTACCAAACAAGATGTTGACAAAATGTGTTGAAAATTCCGACCTTGATTGCAGGTATTCGTAATCACCACCTAATCTTGCAATACCATCATATACGATAATTTTTAAGAAGGCAATAGTTCCATCTTCAAATTCAAAAGCCAAAGTGGTTTCATCAGCTTTTTTGCCATTTTCATCAAGAACAGTAGTCACATTATTCAAAAACACATTAAGGTTTTCCTGTGTTTCAGTGGAATACATGGCGTAAATCTTTGTGCCTAGTGAAGCGCTTGGATTACCTTCCTCCAAAGTAGTAAGTTGAGCGTTCAACGGTGTAAAGATAGCCAGTGTTGCTATAAGTGCAACTAGTTTTATAAACTGTTTGAAGCGGCCGCATTATTTTCAAGTTTGAGTTTCTGCTCGTCTGCTTCACGCTTTTTTTTCTCGCATGAGGCCAACTGAATCTGTGATTTGTTTATTTTCATACCAAAAGCCTTCTTCGTCTAACCTCGGTTGCCAGAACTCATAATACTCACGATGTTTGTCATTGCTGTATTATGAGATACGCAAAGCTACCGTGAATCACCAGCAGCAAACCAACAAGACACCACACCGGCCATTGTTATGCTCCACAAGTAAAACGACTATAACGGCGAGCTTCACAATCGAAAATTGCTATATGGCATCTATCATTCATTATTTACAAAGAGATTCAAATAACTTTGGCTTCTGGCTGCTTTGGAATGACACGGTTTGTCAGTTTCACTATCTCATACCACAGCACAGAGACCGCACCTAAAAGCAAAACAACCAATAGCTGTCCCACATTGAGGGGGGCGAGCTTTAAGAAATCGCTCAGTGGGGTGTACAGCATAATAAGCAGACCCGCTATGACTAAAATATTAATAGCCCAGATGACTCTGTCCTTGTACAGTCGCTTGATTGAGGCAAAAATACTGTCTGTTTCTGAACTGTTTACCTGAACTAAAAATAAATTAGCAAGCATGATAATTGAAAGCCCCATTGCACGTGCGGCGGGGGCAGTGTCTTGATTTTCTGACAGAGTGTAGTAGTACGCGCCAAAGGATGCCGCGAAAATTGTCAGACCCTGCGTGATGCTCTTGAATAATGTCTTTGCGTTTACCAGCTTTTCTCCCGGGCTTCGCGGTCCGCGTTCCATGATGTCAGCTTCTGCTGGCTGGCGTTCCAGGACTATTGAGCAGGTCGGGTCAATAACCAGTTCGAGCAAGACAACGAGCATGGGCAGGAACATCAGGGATGCAGGGCTTATTCCCAGAGCTGGCGCAAGCAGGGAAGAGAGCGCTATGGGCATATGGATGGTAAAGACATACCCTACCGCTTTGCGGATGTTGTCGAAAATTCTGCGGCCATCTTTCACTGTGTCAACAATGGTTGAAAAATTATCGTCCATCAGAATCAGGTCGGCGGCTTCACGGGATACCTCGCTTCCGCGCTTGCCCATTGCTATACCAATGTCGGCGTATTTGAGGGCTGGAGCATCATTCACGCCATCTCCAGTCATGGCTACGATTTCGCCGTTTTCTTTGAATGCTTTGACGATACGCATTTTGTGTTCTGGTATGACGCGTGAAAAAATGCTGACTGTTCCGACGCTTTCGCGCAATTCATCATCTGTCATTTTCTCAAGCATGTCGCCTGTTATTATTTTATCGTGATTCCTCATACCGACTTTATTTGCTATGGATGCGGCAGTTATGCCGTTATCGCCCGTTATCATCACAACTCTTATGCCGGCTTCGTTACAGGTGGCTATATCACTTTTGACTGATTCCCGCGGTGGATCCGCAAGACCTATCAGTCCGCAGAGCGTCAGTGAGCAGTCTGTTATATTCGCCGGTATTTCTGCTTCCCTATGCTGTTTCGCCATTGCTACGGCGATAACCCGCAGGCCCTGTTCGCTCATTTCGCGTAATTTGCCGTTGGCCTGTGTCCGTGCGCTGTCGGATAACCGGCATAACGCGAGTATACGCTCCGGGGAACCTTTGGCGGCTATGATGATTTCGCCATCATGATGCCAGACATGCCCCATCATTTTCAGTTCATTGGTAAAAGAGTATTCTGAAATGAGTTTGCCATCGAAAAGATGCTTTTTTGATATGCCATGTTGTTCGCAGTAGGCAAGCATGGCTTTTTCCATTGGGTCATAGGCATCGGTTTCACAGGCAAGTCCCATTATTTCAATCAGGTCTTCTTCGCGGCCCGATGCTACCCAGGTTTCCTGCACGGCCATTTTATTCATTGTGATTGTTCCGGTTTTGTCCACACACAGTACTGATACCGCGCCGAGTGTTTCAACCGATGGGAGCTTGCGTACCAGAGAACTTTTTTTAGCCAGCCGCCATGCGCCCATTGAGAGGAAGACTGTTAAGATGACCGGAAATTCTTCGGGTATCATAGCCATAGCGAGTGTGATGCCTGATAGTGTGCTTTCGGTGAGTCTTTCCAAAAAAATGTGGTTGTTAAGGTTAAACCAGGTCAATACGCCCACCAGCACGAACAAAGTCGCGGCAATACCGGCGCACAGTTTGACTATAATGCCGATTTGTCTTTGAAGCGGGGTTTTATCTTTCGGCGCTTTGGATACATTAATCCCGATTTTTCCGTATTCGGTAGCACCACCGGTTTTGTCCACGCACACCAAGGCCATGCCCTGTGTGACAAGTGTTCCGGCATAGCAATAGTCATCGCGCCAGTAGCCGGATGACTTTTCTGAGCCCTTGGCCGCGACTTTCCAAACTCCTTCCGACTCGCCTGTCAATGAGGATTCGTCAACACACAAATCGCTGCATTTGACCACATGACCATCAGCCGGAATTTTTATGCCTTCGCTGATTATCATCATGTCACCCGGAACGAGGTCAACACTGGCGATCTGTGTTTCCATACCGTCACGTAGGACGGTGACACGCGGCGCGGACAGGTCTTTCAGTGCGTTCAGAGTTTTGTCGGTTTTCCACTCTTGAATGGCATCAATACTGATAATGCCGACTACAAAGACGAGCATTACCAGTCCATCGCGTGGCTCGCCGAGAATAAAATAAATGACTGACGCAGCAATTAACAGCAAGAACATAGGCTCTGTCAGGATGCTGAATACCTTTTTGGCGAAACTCTCTTTCTTTTGAGATACCAGTTCGTTTTTTCCGAATTCCAACTGAAGTGCTTTTGCTTGCTCGCTTGTCAGTCCGCCGGATTCGGGTTTGCTGTATGTCATGATTTCAGTATACTAAGAACTACTTGCAAAATAATTCTAATGGAATTGTCATAATATTTAAGCTACTGCCTGATAAGCCATGGCGATGGGATCGGTTGTTTCTTTGAGGGATGATGCCGTGCTATAGGCACTGGTCGCTTGTCGACCCTGTGCGGACATGCCTTGCACTGATGGTTCTTGTACGGATGGTTCTTTCTTGGATTGCTCGTTTATTTTTTTGGCCAATTCCGCTGCGGCATTTGCTTCCATTTGTCTGGCATTTGCGGCTACGGCTCTGTCTTGCGGACTGGGGTCTGATGGAGCCAGCGCGGCGGCAACAACTTGACGGGCTTTGGCAATGGTGGCCTGGGGGTCATTGGGAACAGCACTTGCGTCAATGCTGACTTCGCCCCCAACGGCATAGCTGTTTCCATCTGGACCACGCTGCAATGTGAATTGAGCGCCTCCTTTGGCTATTCCGCCCGCTGCGGACAGGTGAGCCGCTTCATGCGCTCTTACCGCCTTGTCGCGGGCTTTAAGCGATTCAAGCATCCGTATTGCTTCCGGACTCAGTTCCAGAGTGTCTTCACTTCCGCCAGTTGTCTGTGAGGATTTGTCCCTGTCTTTTCCATTTGATCCGCGCTGCCCTACTTTGGAGCTAAATGTAGATTTATCATAATTTATAT
>JAIRRD010000182.1 GCA_031256155.1 Holophagales bacterium | reverse complement strand
TCAACCGGAATTGTTGTTCGCATGAATATAGCTTCGCGTGAAGAAGAGATAAACATTATGAGACTAGTAGGCGCTACGGAGCTTTATGTGTTGATTCCGCTACTGCTGGAAGGGGCGTTTTTGGGGCTTCTTGCGGCTCTAGCTGCCATTGGCGGACTTTGGCTGATTTGGCTACCGCTGAGTTTGGGGAAAATTAATTTTTCTCCCTTCCTTGCAGAAGCGGCTAAATTGATTTTTTTCTCATACAAAAACATAATTTTATTATCAGCTACTGGTCTTTTGACCGGGGCAACCGGAGCGTTGTGGGGGGCGCGTAGCGCTCAGCGGAACGTAACGGAGCGAGAGTTAAATACAAACTGACGCGAGTCATATCTGGAGTGCTTTCATGTCTTTTCCCTCATATCTTGATTTGACCAACCTGCAAGCGCTTTTCCCAAAAGATTTTAGTCCGTCGGAATTGGCTAAAGCCCAGACTGTATTTTTAAAGCGCCTTGCTATTTCTGCCCATGATTTCTATGGCGGAAAGATGCGAACCGTTCCCAAGGCCGGAATCTATGGTTTTGGGTGGTTTGGTGTCTGGTACACGCCCGGCGTAAGCGCAGTATCCACCGCTATCAGGGATAACAACATGCGTTCATATCAGTTGTCCAATCGTAGCAATTTAGTGGCCGTTGTTTCAGATTCCACACGAGTACTGGGTGATGGTGACTGCACGCCTTCTGGTGGTCTGGGAGTCATGGAGGGTAAGGCGTTTTTGATGTACTATCTCGGTGGTATTGACGCAATCCCGCTCTGTATCAACACACATACAGAGCCTGATTCACATAAGGCTGACTTCAATTTTAACTATGGGAAGCACGACCACAGCGCCACAAAGATAATTGATTTTGTGCGTATGCTTGCCCCCAGTGTTGGCGCTGTCAACCTTGAGGATATATCGCAACCAAATTGTTTCAGGGTGCTTGACGAACTTCAGGACTGCGGTGTACCCGTATGGCACGATGACGCTCAAGGTACGGCCTGCGTGACGCTGGCTGGTATGATAAATGCTATAAAACTGGCTGGTAAGGACTGGAAGAGCGTCAAAGCTGTATTTTACGGAGCGGGTTCTTCCAACGCAACCATCATACGTCTGATGCTGGCGGAGGGCCTCGACCCAAAGAACGTCATTGCCTTTGACTCAAAAGGCGCTCTGCATACAGGTCGCGATGATGTGAGAAACGACACGCGTTTTTACCGCAAATGGCAGATAGCTGAAGCCACAAACCCACAGCGCGTTGACAACATTCTGGAAGCCTGTAAGGGAGCCGATATCCTGTGCGCTCTGTCAACGCCTGGCCCTGACGTTGTTAAAAAAGAGTGGATTCAGGCAATGGGCAAAAATCCCATTGTCTTTGTCTGCGCTAACCCTGTGCCTGAGATATATCCCCACGACGCGAAAGATGCCGGTGCCTTTATAGTTGCTACAGGCAGAAGCGATTTCCCGAATCAGGTAAATAACAGCATGTGCTTCCCTGGCCTATTGAAAGGATGCCTGCTGGTTCAGGCCAGCAGAGTTACAGACGGCATGGCCATAGCTGCCGCTCACAGCATTGCCAAAGCACAGCAAAACCGTGGTCTGGATATAGACCATATCATGCCTACCATGGACGATGTTGGGGTGTTTCCACGCGAAGCATCGGATGTAGCCGCCCAAGCCATTAAAGAAGGTGTAGCTCGGCTCAGCATTACGCCAGAAGAAGTCTTCCAAAGAGCAGACCGCGACATTAAAGAAAACAGAGAAATCGTACAGATGTTAATGGAAAAAGAAAAAATCCCAACACCCCCAAAGAGCATGATTGACAATGTGCTGAAAGATACTATTGCCGAAATCAGGGGGCAGCTGGAAGCCATAAAGGGATCGGCGGATGAGTAATAAAAGCGAAAACAGCTATATAGCGGTTTATAGTCGTTTTACTTGTGGAGCATAACAATGTTCCACAAGTAAAACGCGCGGATGCGCAAGACTGCGCCGTAATGGAGCGAGCCGCCATCGGCGGGGAGCGAAATGGGAGGCGTAGGCGGTGCTTGCTTGTCTGTACTGTTTGTCAAGGGCGTTGACTATAACTACGAAAAGTTAAACCGCTATACCAAAGGAACAGAGTGACGCGTTAAGTAGCATGACATTGGAGCCCACCAAGGACTCTAAATAGACCGTTCCAAACAGATTTTGGGGTTTGGCAATTGCAAGTGCATATCAGGTGATTTTAATTTGAATCTTTAAATTCTCATTTTTCCACCTAGCGCTACCAAATGGGGATGGATGGCATGCATTATATCTAAGAACAAACTTATTGTCTGGAAAATTAATGATCGGAATATTAGCAAAACTCAGAGTAAAATTACGTTTCCATTTACCATTATCAGGGTTAAATTCCTTAACTCCTATTTCGTACTTTTTATTTTTGGTTTCTGAACTATATAAATACAGTCTTCCATGTCCCCATTGTATGCCATATGTATCTAAGATAATATTGAAACTGATATTCCTATACCCTCGTTTATGCAAGCCATCTAAGTTTTCCTGAAATACTTTACTAATATCAATCACATCACATTTTTGATCAAGTTGGTTTTTATTATTAAATTCCCAAGTTGCAACGCGAATGGCTTCAAATTTTGACTCAATTGGCATCGTGGGTTTATCATCAGGCGGAAGAGGTTCGGCCAGCCTTGTATGGAAACCATAGGGGAACACAATTTCCTCTACAGGGGAATTGTCCCAATTTGGACCGCCTCCCGAACCATCGGAAAAATCCCATTTTGTAAATAGCGAGCTGTCCCTGACACAAACTACAGAACTCAATCCCTTTAATGTTTGCTTATCAGTGGATGTTTCAACTATGAAATAAAGATCAGCAGTGCCATATAGAGCATAGCGATGATACCCAGTGGGTTCCCCATTGCCTCCAACTGTAAAGGAGAGAGTCTCTGAGTCCGAAGTTTGTCTAATTTCTGTAAAGGATGTTTCGACTGATTGATGAGTTGAAGTTGTCTTCCCCCACGACCCTGTCCATTCGCCACCCAAATCCACCCCATGCGACTTGAATGACAAGCTAGCCTTACCACCTTGCGTATTGGTAGTTGCTACGCTTTTGGATGCCGTTTCTGTCAATGCATTTGTTATGGTTGTGGAGCTGGAAACTGTCTTTGACCAGGACATTGGTGTAGAACCATTATAGAACAGGCTGGCAATTGTCGAAATATACATGTTGTGGATCACCCCCACATTAACTAAGTAATAATTGCTATTTCCTGATTTTAAATATTCTAACACTTCAGGTTCGCTGGTAGTGGATGCAGCTACGGGAGCCGCTTTTAGCGGAGCACCTAAAACCGATGAAACCGACACCCAGTCGGCGTACAGTGTAATATTTTCAGTTGGAGTGAACGGAAATTCAATTGAATTTTCAAATGAATTGTCCGAATACCAGCAATCAAATACGAAACCGCCATCACGTTTAGTCACAGGTGAATTTTTTATGCTAGTACCCTGTTTTACCGTAATGTCATCAACGGCACTTCCTCCATTTGTCACGAATTTCACGATATACGTTGATTCAGACGTAGAAATATCTTTTGGAGGGCAGGCGACAGAGCCCATGGCAACGACTAGCATTGCCGATGCCAAAGTGAGATGAAGTTTTTTTGTGAACAAGTAGACCTCCTAAGTGTCAATGCCCGAATTTGGGCGCGGGAATAATGCACCATCGAATAACGGGATGCAAGAGTGGAAATTTTGGAAGCAAGAATGAATCATTTTCGCAAGAAATATATCTAAAATTGCAACTTCAGAGAAAGCTGAAGCCAAGGGTCGGGGCAGAGGACGTATCTGCACTCAAAACCCAGGTTTGGGGTATAGCAGTAGCCGCCTCCAATATTGAAGCCAAACTTTGTTCCAAGGTCTTCGGCGTTGTCAAAACCCTTTACGCTCATTGAAAAGGAATGTAGGCCGCCTCCGCCCAAGACATAAAAAGACCCGCCCTCACCTAAGTAGTATTTCAGGTCATAATTAATGCCCAGCTCCTTAACTGAGTAATCGATGGAGAAAAATCCCGGGACATTGACTGATCTGCCACCGAAAATTGTGTACTGCAGAGAAAAACTTTGGGAAAAATTATGCAGCGACAACGGTTTTTCGTACGATGCCCCCAAAGAAAAGCCTGGTCCCGCGAAATCCGACAGTGAACCTGTAGGCACCACAAACGATCCAGAAAAGCCTATTTTCGACTTCGACTGCGCCATGAGAGCGGGAGAGGCCGCCGCAAAGGCGATGGCCGCCCCGTACATCAAGTAGCGGCCAAAATTACTATTGTTGTATTTCATAGATTATCCTTATTACAAGTGCCTTCTGCCATCAGGTCACTGCCTGAATGGAGAGATGCTTGTAAAACTTCGGCATTGCAAATGGAATACGGAGCGGCCATGGATTGAACTGCGTATATTGACTCACTGAAACTTACGCCAGAGTCTGCTGTGATCGGGCTCAACCTACCACTCCATGGAATCTGCTTGATTTTATCTGTCGTAGTCGCTGACATCATTGACAAGAAAAGACCCGAGGTTGACAGGCTTGCTGATGTCAATGACGCGCCGATAAATATCCACGTTAGTGTTGGCTTTCACTGTGGTATAAGAAGACATCAGTTCACGTGAAGATGGGTTTTGTATGTTGGTTGCGCTATCCAGTTGCCAGTCTATACGGGCACCACGGGAAACGCCGATGGAGCTGAACCTGATTCTCACCTGACCGTCATCCATCACGCGTATTTCATATTTGACGAGTGTGTTTCTGACAGTACCGGTCAGAACCTGGCCGCCGCTAGAGTTGTTCTTGCCGTTGTTCCTGTCGTTGTGCCTGTCGTTGTGGCTGTCTCTGCCGCCGGACTTGTCACCCCCGCTGGTGACTCCTGTGGCTATTGCACTACCGATCTTTCCAAACGCATTCCACCTATTAGCGCTCCGTTCATCCTTCTCTTTACGTATGCGCTCCTCTTCATCCCTTTTATTTTGTTCCTGCGTCTGGATCTCTCTTGGTGTCACCAGTCCCACAAGGCTGGCCGCCAGTTCTTCGGTTTTTGCCACTATGGCATTAGGAGAGTTCGACTCCAGTAAAGCGTTGCGGGTCTCCTTCCTGCCCGTCTCAACATTGATGATAGCTATGGTGATATTGGTCGCGCCGTCTTCTTTGAGTATCCTAGATACCGCCACAAAGTCGGCCCCAAGCTGCGCACCAAGCTCTTTGGCCTGGTTGTCACTGACCATGCCGCTTCTCCGCTGGTAGCCCATCTCCTCCATGAGCTGGTCTGTAC
>JAIRRD010000171.1 GCA_031256155.1 Holophagales bacterium | reverse complement strand
ATATTGAATGGTTCTATAACGAAGTGACGATACAAGAAGGTCAGGATGTTATTGGAAGTTACTTTATGGCAAATGGCTTTAGTGAGGGCTATTTTGGTATGCAGGTAAATTCCGCGACTGAACGCCGTATGCTGTTTTCTGTTTGGAGTCCGTTTAGTACGAATAATCCGAATGATATTCCTGAAGACCAGCGCATTGTGCTTTTGGCTAAGGGAGAAGGTGTGAACACCGGCGAATTTGGCGGTGAAGGTTCCGGCGGACAGAGCTATTTGGTTTACCCATGGAAAGCCGATGTAACTTATAAGTTTCTGAGCAGGGCGCGTCCAATGGATAGGAACCGCACTATGTACACGGCTTATTTTTTTGATCCAGAAAAGTCTCAGTGGAGGCTGATAGCTTCTTTCAGTCGTCCGGCTACTTCAACGTGGTACAAAAGACCGCATTCATTTTTGGAAAACTTTGTGCCCCATCAGGGTCAGTTTACGCGCCGTGGTCTCTATGGGAATCAATGGGCCAGGACGAAGGAGGGGGTATGGGTAGAAATAACAAAGGCCGGATTTACCGCCGATGACACGGCTCGCCAAGGCATGAGAACTGATTATCAGGGTGGTCTGATGGCCGGTAGTTTTTATCTGCAAAATTGTGGTTTTTTCAACGAAACCACGCAAACCAACACTGTTTTCGAGCGCCCGGCTACTGGAATCGCGCCTGTAATAGATTTTTCAAATTTATAGCAGTTCAACTATAGCGGTTCCACAATTGATTGTCCTTTGTGTCCGCGGTTTATGGCTACGCTTTTCGTTTCGCTCCCCGCCTGTGGCGGCTCGCTCCATTACGGCGCCGTCTCGCGCATCCGCGTATTTTACTTGTGGAGCATTGTTATGCTCCACAAGTAAAACGACTATAAACCGCTATAACACCCTGAACAGCGTAAGCACTTTTATTTCCGTGGCGCCCGATTTTCTGAGCGATTGGGCGCACCGCAGAAGTGTTGTCCCTGTAGTCCAAACGTCGTCAACTAACAAAATTACTTTTTCGTAAACATTTACGTCTCTGCGTGTACGGATATTTTTTGGTGACATTTTTCGCCGTTGGCTTTCTGTCAGTTTAGCCTGGCGACTCGAAAGCCAGACTCTGTTCAAAGTTCGGATATACGGGCGATTTAATTTATCGGATATGAGACGCGCCGCTTCTTCAGCTAAGTCAAAGCCACGCCGCCACTTGCTCATTGGCGATGGCGGGGCGGAGGTCACCAGGTCAACTTCGCCTGCCCAAACCGGCAGTTCCGTTGAAGCAGCCCGCTTTAACAGAGCCCGCCGCCAGCCTGTTTCACCGGCTTTGATGCCGTGAACCAGCAGTGACCCCAGGGCTGGTCTGCCGCCACGGTAATTCCACAGTGCGTCTCCATGTTCCCAGGCCACAATATCCGGGCAGGGGCGCTCCTCATCATGTGTCAAAGCGCATTGAGGGCATCTTTTTTCAGGCAGCGGCCAAAGTCCATCCCAGCAAGACCCGCACAACCCCGCCTCGGCAGTTCCCGACATCGGCCTCAAACACCCGCGGCAAAGAGTCCATTTGCTGAATGTATCAAGAAACATGGTTTATGCCAGACTGCGCTCATCTGAAGACAACTTTGTATGATTTATCGTGCGCGTGGCGTTGAGGATAGCCAGAACAGCCACGCCCACATCGGCAAAGACAGCTTCCCACAAATTAGCGATGCCCATTGCGCCCAGTGAGAGAAAGAGCAGCTTTATACTCAGCGCAAGGATGATATTCTGCCAAACCACGCGCTTTGTTAAACGTGCTATTTCTATAGCTTTAACCAGTTTTGACGGTTCATCTGTCATCAGCACTACATCGGCGGCTTCAATGGCTGCGTCTGAACCAATGCCGCCCATCGCTATGCCTACATCGGCCATTGCCAGTACAGGCGCATCGTTGATACCGTCACCAACGAAGGCCAGCGTTCCATTCAGCCGTTTTTGTTCGTTTAGTGTTTCCATTTTTTCAACTTTTTGCTGGGGCAACAGGCCGCCGTGTACTTCATCAAGTTTTAATTCGTTCGCTACTCTCTCGGCAATTTGCGGATTATCGCCCGTCAGCATTACAGTTTTTCTGATACCCAGTGCTTTTAGCGCAGCGATGGTCTTGCGGCTGTCTGGTTTTATTTCATCAGAAATGACGATACAGCCCACAAAAACGCCGTTTGATGATACATAGAGCTTTGTGCCAATATTTTGTGATTCTTCAAAAGCTATGCCCATTTTTTCCATCAGTTTTTGATTTCCGGCCAGAACAGCTCTGCCGCTTACTATGGCGCTCACGCCGTATCCGGCGATTTCACTGTATTCGGTGATTTCGTCTTTGTTGATGTTTTTGTCATATTCGCGCAGTACGGACAGCGCAATGGGATGGTTTGAAAAGATTTCGGCTTTTGCCGCTGTTTCCAGTAATTCATCTTCGCTGAAACCGTTGGCTGACTTTATAGTCGTTACTTTGAATACGCCTTTGGTCAGGGTTCCGGTTTTATCAAATACCACTAAATCAACTTTGCTGAGGGCTTCCAAATAATTGCCGCCTTTTATCAAAATGCCCTTTTTGGAGGCACCGCCAATACCGCCAAAGAAGCTGAGCGGGATGGAAATCACCAAAGCACAGGGGCATGAAATTACAAGAAATATCAGGCTACGGCTCAACCAGTCGGACCACGCGCCGCCTGAGAGCAGTGGAGGCATGATGGCTATCAGGACAGCAAGACCAACCACGGCGGGGGTGTAATACCTAGCAAACACTCTTATGAAATTTTCGGCGGACGCTTTTTTAGCAGACGCATTTTCTACAAGGTCAATAATTTTTGAGGCAGTTGATGCCCCAAATGTCTGTGTCACTTCTATTGTGAGTACGCCGTTCTGATTGACGCATCCAGATAAAACCGCATCGGGCGCGGACACTCTTCGC
>JAIRRD010000267.1 GCA_031256155.1 Holophagales bacterium | reverse complement strand
TCGCCGCCCATAGGGCAGCAAGGCGCGAGGCAGGGCAAACCCGCAACGGCAGCCTCGGCGCAAAACAGCCTTCCGCGAAAGGGCTGCTCCATGGTGCCGAGAGAAGGATTCGAACCTCCGTAACGCGTTGCGTGGCAGATTTACAGTCTGCTGCCATTAACCACTCGGCCATCTCGGCGTGTATAAATTGTCAAACTAATCCGGCAGAATTACCAAACATGTTATGGCTTTCTGTCCAGAACTGGAAGGATAGCATGAGATTAATGGAATTACAATATTTTTTTTTCGCGGCGTGCCAATATTTGAAACAAAACAACTGCCGCCGTAGCTGATACATTAAGGCTATCAATTTGCCCAGGCATTTCAATTTTTAACAGTGAATCGCATCGTTCTTCAATTTTGAGATGTAGCCCTTCCCCCTCAGCGCCCAGAACAATCGCAGCAGCGGTATCAAATTTTTCATGCAAATAATTGCCGCATTTATTTTTATTCAGAGAAGCAGACATTCCAAAAACCCAGATACCAGCTTCTTTAAGTTCATCAATCGCCCGCCCTAGGTTGACAACGCGCACCAGCGGCACTTTTCCGGCGGTTCCCGCGCTTGCGCGTACTACAGCCTCATTGACCTGAGCAGAGCGACGTTCTGGAAATACCACGGCATCCACATTTGCAGCGGCTGCAGAGCGCAATATAGCCCCAAAGTTGTGAGGATCAGTAATGCCATCCAAAAGCAACACCAAGCCATCAGTGCCTCGGTAGCATAATATCCTTAAAAGTTCGGTCATTTCGGTAAAGTTAATACCCGATCCTTCGCCAACGACACCTTGATGGCGCTGTCCTTCAGACCTTCGATCCAAGCTCTCGCTGGGTTCCCTGTGAATCGTGACGCCAGCGGATTTAGCTGATTCTCTGAGCTTATGAATTCGATTCCAAGCGGATGGCGCGATTCTTAAAATTTGAAGTTTACCTCGCTTCAGGGCCTCCTCGCAGGCATTCGGCCCTAAAAACTTCACTCAAAAACTCCGCTTAAAACCAACGGACAAAATATGTCCCATGCATTCAACGCGAGTCAAAGTTCCAGTAGAACTCAACCCTGCAACGCTCCAAGTGCCTTCAAGACCATTTGTTTCCCTATCAATGGTCTGGCGAAATTGATATCCAGCACTCAATTCACCGCCGAAAGACTTATATCCAAAACCGATAGAAAAACCGGCAGAGTTTGCGCCGCCCAGCATCACGTCAAGATCATTGCCCTTGTAAAACTTAGAATCCATCGAAAAACCACTGCGTGCAGTCCAATTATTACCCAGATTGATTTCCAGCATTCCGGAAATTACCAAAATGTTCTTAAAATCGTAGGACTTTGTCAGTGTGGAAACATAACCACTTGGCGTATTTATCCCAGGCTGCGCTGGTATTCCCATCGCGGAGGCGCCAATGTAGCGCAAATCGGCTTCCCATGTCATCAACTGATTATAGCGGTGCCGCACACCAATCTGAATTTTGTACGGTAGCACAACTTCGCCATCGCCAGGAAGCATGGTCATGGCATCTAGCAGAGTCCGAGACAGTTCCTCAATACCGATTGGCGGAGGCGGAGAGCTAAAGCCCCTGGTGTTATATATATCCAAATCCTGTGACAGCATGGAAGCCGCAAAATTCGGACGCCCCTTAACCCCACTTTGATAGCTGCCGCCCAAAGTCCAGCGGCTGCTGACAGCGTACCTGAACCCGACTCCGTAGCTGAGCGCCAAAACATTGCCCGTTTGCTTAACCGGGATTTCCAGGAGTGCTTCTACTGGATTGGTTTCATCATTTGCGGGCAACGTAGCCACATTTGGTATCAGAGCGCGCAATGATACCGCAGAACCATAGTCCAATCGGGTCATTCCAACCGACAAGCCCATGCTGAACGCCTCATTAATCGCGTACGCGGTCTGAAATTCCGTCCTTAGCGACTTTAAATCTATCGCCTGACCATAGAACCTGGAACTGCTTTCTTTAGGCAGTTCCAAATGACGCATGAATGGCGTGTCAACTTTAAGGCCAAGCGCCAGTTTTGGCGTAACACGCCAGCCAGCTCCAAATGCTGATATAAATCGGTTTCTGTCATTACTGAACAGAACGTACTCATTGGACGGCAAAGTGAGTTGCGTTGACTGCATCTCTATGCCAGCAGATAAAAAAGCTGACCTAGGGCTCTGAAGCGTTACAAGAAGTGCCGGATTTATTGAACACGCCTCAAGACTCCTGCCAAACGCAACACCTACACCGGACCTTGCAATATTTACAGGGTCAGAGCCTGGGAGCCAGATGGTTTGTGCCTGTAGCGCAATGGGAACTAAATTCAAACCAGCAATCATCCAAAGTGTTTTTGCTATAATACGATTTGATGGAAGTATCACTTTCGGGTCTCCTGAACGACTCTGCATCCTGACCATGTACCAATGCGATTAATATGGAACAAGTTCAAAGACTAATAACATTATGGTAAATGCCTTTACAATCGTAACAACCGGGCATGCATCGCCTACACCTCCCATTGCGCTCTCCGCCTGTTGGCAGTTCGCTCCATTACGGCGCAGTCTGGCGCATACGTGCGTTTTACTTGTGGAACATTGTTATGCTCAACAAGTAAAACGACTATACCACGCCCTAATGTTTGTTTAACTGATTGGATTTGCCTGATTGCTAAGTATTAGAAACATAAATAGTTACAAAATTCTAACTTAGGAGATAAACTTTGTCAAAGAACAAGGCACCATCGCTTGCCCTCCGCCTTGGATGGGTCTCTTTTTTAAACGATTGTTCATCAGAAGTACTGGCTCGCGTTTTACCCCTGTATCTCACAGCTTTTTTAGGTCAAACCCCAGCTTTTGTGGGAATAATTGAAGGCGCTGCGGAGAGCGCAGCTATTTTGCTGAAAGGTATCAGCGGATGGCTTTCTGACCGCGCCAAATCCAGAAAAGCCTTTGTCTTTTTTGGTTATGCGCTCTCCGTTGCGGGACGAGCTTTTTATCTGTTTAGTTCACTTGCCTGGGTGTTAGGAGCCTCGCGTATTTTTGACCGCGTGGGCAAAGGCTTGAGAGGGGCTCCAAGAGATGCCATGATTGCCGATGCTGCGAAAGCGGGGCGAGCGGGGCGGGATTTTGGAATCACGCGCTTTTTGGACACCTTGGGCGCCATGGCCGGAATGTTACTTATACTCAGCCTTGGTGTAGGCATAGGTAAAGGCTCCCACGTTGACGAATCAGTCTTCAGGATTTGTGTTTGGATTGCCCTGCCCATAGGGCTGTCTGCCCTTGCCCTCATTTTGTTCGGCGTACCAGGAATCAAGAGGGAGGCCACCGTTGACAAACGTCTGGCCTGGCACGTCCCAAAAGAAATCAGAGGATTTTTGGCCATAGCTTTTCTATTCGCTCTAGCCAATTCTAGCGATGCTTTTTTAGTCCTAAAAGCAAGAGAGGCCGGTTTTGGTTTTAGAGAAATCCTAGGACTCTTTCTGGTTTTCAACGCCCTGGCCGCCGGATTGGCCATTCCCGCCGGCAAGCTCTCAGACAAATTTGGCAGACTGCCCTTTCTGATGACAGGATGGATAATTTATGCTATTGCGTACGCCGTAATGGGCCTTGCAGATGGAAAACTGATATTCAGCGTGTCACTACTCGGTTATGGTGCCTTTTATGGCTTGACAGAAGGCGTGGAAAAAGCGCTGCTGGCAGACTTACTGCGTCCAGAAAACCGTGGGACAGGCTATGGTGCTTTCCAAACGGCGATAGGCATAGCCGCCCTGTTAGCCAGCCCAATAATGGGCGTACTAATAACATATGCCGGAAGCAAAGTAGCCTTCTTAATCACATCCGGCATTGCAATGCTGGCAGCGCTTTTGTTAGCCGTATGGAAGGCAGCGCAAAACAATCAAGCATCATAGTACAGCGACATTTCAAACGGATGCGGCCTGTTATTTACTGATGTATATTGCTGACGCAGGACTTTAACCCAGTCTTCCAATTGTAATTTATCAAAGACACCGCCAGCCAGCAGAAATTCATAATCCTGTTCCAGCGCATCACATGCCTGATTCAGGCTAGTGGGCAGCGCCTTGATTTTTTTGCGTTCTTCATCAGACCAACTAAAAAGATTCACATCGAACGGCCCAAAACCTTCAGCAGTCGGGTCAATCTTGTTGAGGATACCGTCTATACCTGCCATGAGTTGTGCAGCCAGTGCCAGATAGACATTGCAGGTTGCGTCCGGCGGCCTGAATTCAAAGCGAGCCGTATCTTCCTGATCCGCGTACTTGGGCACACGGATAGCGGCACTGCGGTTGCCAAGGCTAAAGAACGCATTGATAGGGGCCTCGTAACCCGGAATCAGGCGTCTGTAGCTGTTGGTACTCGGGTTTGTAATAGCGAGCAAGGCTGCTCCATGCTTAAGGATACCGCCGATGTACCAGAGCGCCAACTGGCTCATAAATCCATAGCCATCCTTGGAATAGAAAAGGTTCTTGCCTGCCTTGCGGAGCATCTGGTGAAAGTGCATACCACTTCCAGCCTCACCAAACAAAGGTTTAGGCATAAAAGTGACACTCTGCCCATGACGAACCGCCACGTTCTTGGTCACATATTTAACCTTTTGACAGCTATCTCCAGCTTCCAGAATACCAAACAGCGGCGTCTCAATTTCGCACTGTGCCGGCCCGCCCACTTCATGATGGTGGTATTTGACCTCGACTCCCATAGCTTCAAGCACAAGGCACATTTCTGTGCGCATGTCATGGAACTGGTCTTTAGGGCGAATAGCGTGGTATCCGCCGTGAAGCGGGATGTAATGGCCATGAGGGCCACTTGGAGCATTCCAATCAGCTTCCATGCTGGCAATCCGGTAGGAAACCGCATTTACGCTGTTTTCAATCTCAACGTGGCTGAAAATATAGAATTCATATTCAGGCCCCCAAATGCTCTCATCGGCAATGCCCAGAGAGCGCAAGTAATCTTCAGCGCGAATTACAATATTCCTTGGGTCATAGGCAAAGGGCTTTTTTGAATCCGCTTCATATGCAGAGCAGATGAAGCTCAATGTAGGATGTTCACAAAATGTGTCACGGAAAGCCGTTTTTAAATCAGGTAAAATTACCATGTCGCCTGAACTGACGGATTTCAGACCTACAGAAGAGCCGTCAAACCCCACACCATCACGCACAAGATTCTCATTGAACTGACTCTTAGGAATGGTTACATGACGCCATTTCCCCCAGAGATCACTGAATTTCAGATCAATCATCTGATAACCACGTTCATCAATATGGCGTTTCGCTTCTTCAATCGTCTTGAACACTCCAACCTCCGTAAATAGACTCAAGATTCAATATAGCCTATAGGCATTTCACTTGTATTGCTCACTTAACGGTGGACAAAGCCCAGCTACAAGCAATACGCAGTCAGGATTTGCAAACAAATCCCGAAATAGCGGTTCAACTGCAATGAGTTGAACCGCTATTTGATGATAACCCAGTTAGCGGCATTGCCTACAGTGTAAATATTTCAGTAGCCCCAAAGGTATTTAATGCCAGCACCTGCAAACTGGATGGAACCGACTCCCACTTCGTCTTTATTAAGAGGCGAATAGTGGTAAAAAACATTCCCGTGCAATCCCCACTTTAACTTTTTTGTCACACCCAGTTCAAAACCAAATACACCTTCATCTTTAAATCTGTACGTTTGGCCCCAGTAATCCAGTAGGCCATCAACTATAAACGGTTGCCATACTGTGAACAACGTGTCATATATTCCGATAGAAATATTTGCGTTTAAAACAACATCGTATTTAGGATATTTGTAATTTACGCCCACGGAAAAATAATAATGATCAGGATGATTTGTGTAAGGCAAAATATCCAGAGAAATAAATCTACGATGTTTGTCGTTCTGAAATCCCTCTGAGATCACACGTATATTGTACCCAATTTTGGGGCTAAAATACTGCCCAAATTCCAGACTCATGCCGTATCCCATAACATTTCCGATTGCAAACGGATAGTGTTCATTCCTGCTGGAGCCGATGGGGATACCAGCATTGGCACCTATCCCCCAGTATGTCGGCCATGAAGCAGACGCAGTGGTTGACCACAACAATGCCAACAATGAATAAGTTAATGGTGATTTCATTGTAGCCTCCTACCTACAAGCAACATGCGGCCATGATTTGCAAACAACTCATATAGCGGTTTAACTTTTCGTAGTTAAACCGCTATACAAGCGAAAGTGGCTATATATAATTGCGTTTGAGGAGTTATCATAATGGAGTTGAGATGAAAGCCCCAAAACAGGATATTCAAATAGCGCAGCGGGGACGTTCCCAAGGAAATCAAGTATCTGTTTGGTTAAAATACCGCTTTGCCACATGGCTTGCGTCAATAGTGTGGAAGTTGTTGAAGATCACTCTCAACCGCAACAGAGTTGGGTTTGAAGCGGTACAGGCTCTGGTTGAAACGGACCAGCGGATTGTACTGTCCTTTTGGCATCGCAGGCTAGTAATGATGCCCCTGTGTTATCCATTTAGAAGGCGTAATGCCGATGATGAGACACGCGGCGTGGCTATTCTCTCCAGTGACAGCAAAGACGGGGAAATCAGCGCCGCTATATGGCGGCATTTAGGTATTCACGCCGTCAGAGGAACGGCCTCTCATGGCGGCGGCGCTCAGGGTCTGGTAAAGATGATTCAGGTAGTTCGTCAGGGCTGGGACCTAGGTATAACCCCTGATGGACCGCGCGGACCGCGTTTTGATGCCAAGCCGGGGGCCATTGCTGTGGCGCGCAAAACCAGAGCCTGGATTGTGCCTGTCACCATTGCTTACAGCAATGTCTGGCAGTTGAAAACATGGGATGGAATGCTCATTCCAAAGCCGTTTTCCAAAGTCGCCGTAATTTACGCCGAGCCTTATCAGGTGCCAGAAAAAATAGAAGATGAAACGCCATATTTAATGAACTTTCAGGAAATCATGATGGATTTGGAAAACGCCGCAGAGGAATTTTTCCAATGAGTCTGGCAGTAGTATCCCTGTCAGGCGGCATGGATTCATGCGTCACAGCTTCTATCGTTAAAAGGGATGGCTATGACCTTGCCCTACTGCACGTTGATTACGGCCAGCTCACAGAGGTGCGGGAACGCCTGGCATTTGAACAGATAGCGGACTACTTTGAGGTTCCGCCCCACAGGCGTCTGGTAGTACCCATGCAGACATTAAAGCTGATTGGCGGTTCTTCTTTGACTGACCAGACTATACCTTTGGAAAAAGGCAATTTGGAAAGCGATGATATACCAACGAGCTATGTGCCATTCAGAAATGCCCATTTGCTTGCAGCCTGCGTGAGCTGGGCTGAAGTCATTAAGTCTCGGCATATATTTGTTGGTTTTGTGGAAAAGGATTCCAGCAGATATCCAGATTGCCGTAAAACATTCTTAAAGGCTTTTGAAATTGCCGCGAATGAAGGAACCATGCCTGAAACAAAAATCAGTATTGGCGCGCCCGTGATTGACAAAACCAAAGCTGAAATAATCAAAATTGGCATCTCCATAAATGCTCCGTTGCATTTGACCTGGTCATGTTATAGTTCCGAAACACTCGCTTGCGGTGTGTGTGATTCCTGTTTGCTGCGTTTGCGGGGATTTGAGCAAGCTGGGCTAAGTGATCCTGTTTTGTATAAACAACATCTGGAGGCCGACACATGAAATTCTGCACTGTGAACATGTTTTTATCGGCGCTGATGCTCTTCAGCCCAGCTTGTACTTACATAGACAAAACCCGCACTTACCGCATTAATGATGACCCCCTCTCACAACCTCAAATGACGCCAGTGCGTCCTGAAACCTGGGATCGCCGTAATGTCGAGATACCTTTGCCCGATGGCAATATTTTGCGCGGCATAGCCATAGTTCGCTCCTCACCGAGAGCAAACGCTATTTATTTTGGCGATGACGCAGAACTAGCCCAGGCCGCAACAGTTGACATAACGCGATTGTCTGAAAAATACAACATCAATGTCATTTTTGTGGATTACCGGGGCCGCGGAGCCAGTAGCGGCCTCACGGCAGTTAAATATTTGCCTGAGGATGCTCTGCATGTCTTTGATAAAACATCAAGACTGCGGAGAGAAGTTCCCACTTTTGTAATTGGTGTGTCATTGGGCTCAATTTCGGCAACTTATCTGGCCGCCCATCGCTCAGTACAGGGTCTGATGCTTATAGCACCTATATCAAGTTTTGAAGACAGGGATATGTACCCTAAAAAACAAAAAAAGCGTATGTTGCCTTGGTATTTAGCGCCAACGGCATCTCTTTTTAAAGTAAAGCCGGGGTTTGAGATACTTGAAAATTCAGAGCCGATTTATCAAATCCCGCATGTTTCTGCACCACTGCTACTTATGCACGGCGACGCAGACGGTGTTATTCCGGTTTTGTGTGGAAAAAAAGTCTATGAAGCGGCTACCGCTAAAAAGATGCTACTCATAGTGCCTGGTCTTGGGCACAATGAATTATCTTTGATGGATGGGCCAGGGGAAAGTTTTATGACCAGATTCATAGATGAATGTTTTGGCCCTGTTATAAGCAGCGGCGCTTATTAGGATGAGTATTTCAGATGGCAAACAGCAGAAAAAAACAGCCAACACTAAATCCACCGCCCAAACGCTCAGTCACACAGCCATCAAAAAAACTGGAAACCTTTGACAGTCCGCGTCCGGGCAGACCATTTGAAATTGTTTTTGAAACAGAAGAATTTACCTGTTTATGTCCAATGACAGGTCAGCCAGATTTTGCCAAATTGAAAATCACCTATCAACCAGATAAGTTGTGCGTGGAATCCAAGTCTCTGAAACTCTATTTATGGAGTTACCGCAACCAGGGCGCTTTTCACGAAACAGTCACAAACCAAATTCTGGATGATTTAACCGCTGCCGTACAGCCCGTGTGGATGAGAGTTGAGGGCGATTTTATGATCCGAGGCGGCATTAGAACATTGGTTGCCGCTGAATTCGGTAAAAAAAGTTGTACTAATGGTACAGTTTGCTGTGGCCATGCGCTCATACAAATTAACCCAAACAGAAAATTGTCATGATTTGAAGCGTTAATTTTCAGTTCGCGCAAATCTATTAGAGCAGTTTAACTTTGAGAAGTTAAACTGCTCTAA
>JAIRRD010000255.1 GCA_031256155.1 Holophagales bacterium | reverse complement strand
ATCGCTTAGTCGAATGTCTTCGCACGGACAAAGCTCGTATGGAAGTTGGTAAGATCAATCGCTTTGGCGTACTTGTGATGACGCGTCAGCGAATCCGTCCATCCATTCAACACGTCACCCATGAAACTTGTCCGGTATGCCAGGGTACTGGACATATAAAGAATTCTGAGGCGCTTGTTCTCAGTGTTCTCCGCCGCATAAAATCTATATTGAGCAAGGATAGCGTTGTCAAGATACAAATCAGGATTTCGCCACTCATCGCTATTAATCTACTCAACCAAAGGCGTTCAGAACTAGCTGAATTGGAAGCTACTCATGAAGCGGCTATTATTGTCACTCCAGACCACGATATAACTTATGGTGAAGTATCCATGGAAATAATTCGCAAAGAAGACGAGCCAGAACGTCAGAAACGCCATGAAATGCTCGAACATAAGCGCGAACCTGAAGAAGAAACTGTAGTTTTGTGCGGAGATGCTCCGATAAGTTTTGATAAGGCATTACCCTACAATAACAACGAGTATGTCCAAAATGGCCGCAGGGGTGCACAGCGTGCCGCATTAGATGAGCGTGAGCGTCTGAGATCTCTTTTTGAGGGCGAACACACTCAAGTTAATATTGAGCCTGAAGTAAAAGCAACTATTAAAGACAAACATCAACAGTCTGAAGAAATAATCTCGGAACCTCCAAAACTGACACCGGAAATCATCGCATCGCTTGCACTTCCCGTTGTGCCGCGAAAACGGCTTGTAACTCATATTGAACCGGATGCGCCTTTATCTTTACCTGAGATACAAGCAAACATGGAAAAGAAAAAAACAAAAGCGCCAACACGTAAGACAGGCCCAAAAGAATCTGAATTCCAAAAAATTTCCAAAACAGCTAAATCAGCTCCTGCAAAGTCCTCCGCGAATAAAACCGTTCCAAAAACATCTTCAGCAGGAAGTACTGTAAAGGCCAAAGGCAAATCGAAAAAGACTTTGGAAACGACTGGGGATGACCCTCCAGGCATTGCAAAGCCTAAAAAAACGGATAAAGAACCAAAAGTGGCATCGGGAAAACCTCTTCTTAAAACCGCTATAAAAGCCAGAGATACCAAAATCAATGTTTCTAGGAAAAGTATCTCATCAGTTGCGGATACTAAAAAAAGCCGAATAAAAAAGTGAGGTGATTGTTGATACACCAAAACTCGGTTTATTCGTTAGTCCTATTGGCGTGTATGGCTACTCTTTTTGGGGGCTGGCTGGTAGTTCGTTTTCTCAACAATCGCGCCTCAGTGATGAGACATATATCTGGAATAGCCGCTGGTTACTTGGTTTCGGTGACAATAATCCGTATTCTGCCCGAAGCCCTTCATACTGGTGGAGATCAAATGGCTCTATGGGTCATTGGCGGTTTTTTTATTGTGCACGTCATTGAGCATGGCATTACACCCCATTTTCATTATGGCGAAGAATCCCATGAACACGAGGCTACTGCTATGGCAGGCATCATGGCCCTGTTGGGGCTCTCACTGCACAGTTTTTTGGATGGAATGTCAATAACCGCCGCAATGCGCACTCAGTCCACCCTAGGAATTCTTGTTTTCATTGGGGTTCTTTTACATAGAATTCCAGAAGGCGCCACCATTAGTTCAATTTTTTTAGTGAGTGGGTTTGGAACCCGTAGTGCATTACTCGCCTCAGGTGTTTTGGCCGTGATGGCTCTACTGGGCGCGTTTTCTCAGGACGTTTTCAAGATTCCAATTGGCCCTGTGTTGGCTGTGTCCGCTGGACTGGGGCTTTATGTGGCTTGCGCTGATTTGCTTCCCCAAGCGCAAAAGGAGAGAGGCTGGAAAAGCACAATTTCACTTGCGGGCGGAGTTCTATTATTTGTAATCACAAGTTACATTTTACCCCATGACCACGAGCATAAACATGAACATTCCGCGATTGAAACAGAGCATTCCGAAGACAAAAACAATGGTCATGTTCATGAACGATAAATCATCATTTCTTTTGAACTTAGAGCAGTTTAACTTTGAGAAGGTAAACTGTTCTAATTTGGGATTTGCTCGCAAATCACAGCTACGTGGTACTCTCAGGCAATTTTTGCTTGCCGTAAAGAGAGCATCACAAGCGCAAAATGCTCTAGTTCCCACAATCATTGATGCCAAGCCTTCAATATCTACTGAGCGCAATTTGATATGAGGGGTGCCTTGTATCAGGGTAATGTATTTTCGGGGCGGTCTTTAATAACAAAGATTGCGTTTTTGTTAGCAGCATCAATACATGTTTTCGCCCAAGGGCTTCCAGAACTGCCAACAATCCGCTCACAAGATTTGAAAGAGGCTGATTTTCTATATCCTCAACGGCCAGCCGAAGGCGATTACAAAAATTCTATCACCATTCAATGGCGTGGAGAATCTGTCCAAGAGGAAGGCGCAACGATTATTTTAATCAATGGCGTTATAGAGTTGAAGGGTATGGGGAATGGCGATGTAATTTTGATGGCCGATTCCATTGAATACAACGACTTTGATAAAAGCATAAAGGCTGCTGGGGCTGTGCGTTTTGAACACACAGCCTTCCGAATGCGCTGCCACCGCCTTGAAATGCAAATCGGCGATAAGCTTGTTCCCTCAGGAGATGCATGGGGTGTTACATTTGAATTCCAGCCATCTTGGACACTGAATTCCAGTCATGTTTATTTCGTGAGTCATCCGGGAAATTCGTTAGGTTTTATAGGCAAATTAATGAGTTGGGGCAAGGCGAATCACACTACGGAGTTTTACTTTGAAGAGGTATCCGTCAGTCCTTGTCCTCAAGAAAATCCTGGTTGGGCAGCCAAGGCGTCTGCTCTCAATTTAAGAACAGGGTTGTACAACGATGATTCTGAACTTCAGGGGTACGCAACGCTTAAAAATATATTATTGAAAATAGGACCTGTTCCAGTGATGTGGATGCCTTGGGTAATCTTCCCAGCCCATATAGACAGGGCACCAGGCATATTACCTTTCGCGCTTGGATATAACAGTCATCTTGGCGCTGCTCTTGGAATGTCCTATTTCCAGCCATTGGGGCACACTGCTGATGTTACTTTTTCACCTACCCTGTATTCAAAGGAAGGCGTCATGTGGGGTGGCGAAGTCAGGTGGGAGCCGGAAATGACGCATCGTGGAAATTTATTTGTGGATTACATTCGTCCCAAAAGTACCCATGAAACCAGGTACCGCTTGAACATGAATGAGATATGGGATTTGGAAAATGGCTGGTTTGTCAGAGCGGACGTTAATCATGCCTCAGATCACTTGATGGATGCGGAATTTAGCCGAAACAACTCGGTTTTGCTGGGTGCTTCCACTTATGACAGTTCTCTCTTTGTTGGTAAAAATTTTAAATGGGCTGCATTCAGCCTGTTTGCCTCAGACCAACGCACTTTTTTCCAACCCGATGACCCTTTTTACAATCCAAATTTCCCTGGATCAATGCAAAAAATCAAAATCCCGGAGGGATATCTGCGGTTTTATCCAATAGCGATTGGTAATTTCTATTTAGATGGTTCCGCCAGAATCGGCCGTCTCGGTTACAGACTTGAGTTTGACGATGACAATTCAACGGTGGATTACTATTGGAGCAGAAATGATTATCAAATGCGCCTTCAGGGACAACTTGGGC
>JAIRRD010000195.1 GCA_031256155.1 Holophagales bacterium | reverse complement strand
AGCCGTTTTGGTTGTGGAGCATAACAATGCTCCACAAGTAAAATGTGCGGATGCGCGAGACTGCGCCGTAATGGAGTGAGCCGTCGACAGGCGGGGAGCGCAATGGGAGGCGTAGGCGACACATGCCCGGTTGTTGTGATTTTAAAGTCCATTCGCTGTACACTTTGGCCTCGGCTTCCGGCAATGTTTTTGCCTTTGTCTGGAAGCAGGCTCTTAGAGTAGCCTTTGATGGCTCAGAGTGGGCAAGGTTACTCTGCCCCAGAGGTCACGGTTTGGGGCTGGATGGACTTTTTCTTTTAAGTGCGCCTGAAAGCGGTGCGCCCTGGCTAATAGAACACTGGGATGCAGATGGTTCGCGCTCTTTTTGCTCTAATGGTACCAGGGCTGCAGCGGCGTTGCTGCCCGATGAATTTCAAGGATTGATTGAAGTTCGCTCTACTGATGAAACCGTGTTATTGGACAGGCGCGGCACCGAAGTTGGGCTTCGCCTTCCCCAGGGGGAGGATTTCAGATTGATGGACGCGCCAGAAAACTTACCCTTTCCCGCTGTGTACGCTTGGACGGGTACACCTCAGTTGGTTCTACAGGTACCGGACATAGATTCTATAGACTTTCCAACATTCGCACCTCCATTGCGTTTTCACTCGGAATTGCCTTTTGGCGCCAACGTCAGTGTCCTGCAAGTTCTCTCCCTTGGTTCAGCCAAAATCCGCACATGGGAGCGGGGTGTGGAGGACGAGACGCTTAGCTGCGGCCAGGGAGCGGCAGCGGCGACGGCATGGCTGGCAGAGCAAACCGGCCTCGAAAAGTGGCTCTTTCAGCCCAGAGGGATAGACGCGCTCTGCCTGGATGTTGGCAAACTTCAAAACCGCCGTTGGTCGGAGCTATGGATGAGAGGTAATGTTCGGATTCTCGGTGATATAACTTTGGGGCCATCATTTTAAATGACTATCAATATGTCAGATCAGCTCCAGCACAATCCGCAGTTGGTTAAATTATTTACCCAAGCCATCTCTTGTCAGTCGCGGGGTGACAAAAACGGTGCGTTGATAGCCTACAAACGCGCACAAAGGCAGTTTCCTGACTTTGTTGACGCATGGACAAATGCGTCTGTCATGTTATTTGAGATGGGGCGAGCCGAAGAAGCGCTGGACATGGCACTGAGGGCTGTGGAACTGGATGCAGAAAACGCAAGCGCGTATTGTGCGCTGGCAAACGCATACCAAAGTCTGGGGCGCTTTGATGACGCTGTTGTGAATTTTCGCAAGGCCATTGAGCATGACCCCGCCCCTTTCCCGGCATTTACAAACCTTGCCGGTATTTACTCCCGCGCCGGAAATTTCGCGGAAGCGCTGGAGTTGGATGACAGAGCCATTCAGTCTCAGCCCTCCCATTCCGTACTCTGGGGTAACAGGGGTCACACAAAGATGCGTGCGCTGGACATGGCTGGCGCTGAAGCCGACCTGAAACGGGCGTTGGAACTGGATGCCGACAATGCTCTGGCGCGTTGGAACCTGGCCTATATTCAACTGCTTCAGCAAAGATACTGTGAAGCCTGGCCCAATTTCAAGGCGCGTCAGTATTTGAGTGAATGGTCAGGCAACAGGCAGAATTTTGGTAAACCGCACTGGAATGGCGAGCCATTGAACGGACGTGCGCTGCTGGTTTATACGGAACAGGGATTTGGCGATACACTTCACTTTGCCCGCTTTATTCCGCGCCTTAAACATTACGGCGGCACTATTCTGCTTTTGACTTACAGACCTCTGGAGCGGCTCCTCTCTGGCTTGCAGGGTATTGACGGCCTGATAATAGAAGGGGAGCCGCTACCGAACTTTGATTTAGTTGTTCCGCTGATGGAATTGCCTGTGATTTTCAATGCTGGCTCGTCAGGTTCATTAGACTTGACCCCGCTCCCGCCCCCAAGTCTGCCGGAGTGCCAGCCAATACCTGAACTCGTCCGTCCTGGTTTTAAGATAGGTTTGGTATGGGCTGGTAGTCCTGCCCATACCAATGACGCGCTGCGCAGCATGAACCCGCGCCTTTTGGATACCTTAGCGGATATTCCCGACATAGCTTGGTACGGGCTGCAAAAAACATATGCGACTGACCCACCCAATCTTCCGGGTTTTATTGATATGTCCCCGCACATGGGTGACTTTATGGATACAGCCCAAATTGTCAGGCAATTGGACTTAATCATAACCGTTGATACTTCAATGGCTCATTTAGTGGGTTTTTTGGGACTTCCGGCTATTGTTCTGCTGACATACATGCCCGATTGGCGCTGGGGCCTTGATGAACACACGCCTTGGTACCCTACGCTCAAATTGTTGAGGCAGTCTGCTCATAACGACTGGAAGGGAACGGTCAGCCTGCTCAAACAGTGGGTAAACGAATTTCTTTTGCAGAGCGTAATTCAGCGCGACCCCAAACACCCCCTGGCTCTCACAAATCTGGCGGGGATATACGCCAACAGAGGAAATATGGCAGGAGCTCTGGAACTGCACGACAGGGCTGTTCAGGCTCTGCCTTCGCTCTCCATACTTTGGGGGCGCAGGGGTCACACAAAAATGCTGGTCCTGGACATGGCAGGCGCTGAAGCGGACTTAAAACAGGCACTGCAACTGGAGCCCAATAACGAAAAGACGCAATTAGATTTGGTTCATGTCCTGTTACGACAACACCGCTATCTGGAGGTCTGGCCCTATTTCAAAGCGCGGCAGCGTCTGGTTGACTGCTTTGTAAACAGTAAAGAGTTTGGGAAATTTTATTGGAAAGGCGAACACTTAAATGGGCGTACGGTGTTGGTCTATTCGGGGAAAGGTTTTGGCGATACTATTCAATTTGCCCGCTTTTTAACGCAAATACAGCAACAATACGACGGACGCGTAATGCTCTCGGTATTTGAGC
>JAIRRD010000184.1 GCA_031256155.1 Holophagales bacterium | reverse complement strand
GCTTTCGCGTTCAGGTACGCGGCTCGGTTTTTGGCTCTCTGACCATCGGCCTGCATTAATTGAACTTCATACGGCCTTGGATCTATTTCGGCCAGCAGATCGCCTTGCTGCACCATTTGGCCTTCAGTAAAGGCAACGCTCAGCAGTTGTCCGTTTACTCTGGTCTTTACCGTGACCACGTCTGTGGGCGTAACAGTCCCAAGGCTCGTGATAATTACAGGCAGGTTTCCGACAACAGCTTTTGCCGCAACTACCGGTACTGTGCGTACTCCCCTGACATCCGCACTCTCTTTACCGCAAGCCACGCACAGCGCAACCATAATAATCACAGTGACAGATACCGTAACGGTCAAAATGATTTTTTGGACGGATGATTTTTTTGATGAGTTGTTCAACATGCAGGTGCTTTGGCGCGATGTCATAATTCAGTTCCGTTCAATAGTTCAGGACAGTGTCCATGAAACAGCTTTGCATAATCGTGTAACAAAAGAGTAAATTGCCGCCTTGAAAACAGACACAGAAATTGCCTGAAAAGTTGAAATCATTCTTCTCCATTGTCAGTAACTTTAGTGTTTATTTCATTTGGAGGTAATGATGCATTGATACCCACAGCAAGTATCGGACACTTTGGGTCTTCCCCCCACATGCCGGGCCCACGCACAAAACTACTGCTGAAAAATCCCCAAAACACAAGGCCATCAGGCGCTCTTGGATCCAACAGATAAAAGGCCAGGCGGCCCATTGGTTGATTAATCGGAATATAGAGCGCATTGTCCAGGTCTTCAGGCATCCATGAATAAGCAACGCGTTTTGGGTGCAATTCCGGCTTCCAGGCTCCGCTGAGCGAGAGTGTAAAAACGCCCTGGAACGCTCCCGCTGAAATTTTTCTGTCCGTTTCATGGAAGTACAACAAGGCTTCGCTTTTGGGGCGCTGTGTACCCGATATTACCTTGACTCCGTGGGCTTCAAGTACCGGGCGAATCCTGTCTGCGTAAACCCGGTCAACCAGGTACCCTACAGGCGCGGCTACATAATCTGTCCACTCAAATGTGACAAAGCTCGGAAGTGTCAACTGTCTGGTGGTTTTTTTGCCTGTGTAACGACCCTTTTCGTCGCGCAGGGGTTTGCCCTGCTCATCCATAGCAAATTCAAAAGACTCAAAAGTGCGGGTCTCTGTTTCAACCAACTTTGCGTTCAGGGGAAGGCGTACTGCGTCTTTGGAGCAGGCTTCAAGCCATCTTTCCTGTGCCTGTCTGCGCTCACGCTGTATTTCGCCAACGTTTCCGGCTATCCAGCCAAGCGTCTCCAGTATAAACTTTACATTGTCCTGCACGCGGTCTTCATAGGACCTGTACACGAAAGTTTCTACCAGCACACCCAACCTGTTTTCCAAAAGGGGGTAGTTGCTGACTATGTTTTGACCCAGCGAATCCGTTTCCCACTTGACAGGCTGGCGGTTGCTGTCCATGCGGAAATTTCCGTAATCGTATGTGGGAAATCCCTTTGTTTCCAGTTTTTTCCTGATTTCAAGAAGCATACGCCTGTTAAACAGAGCGAGTTCTGTGTCTCCGCCGGTACCCTGGGACGGAGCGTGGGTCAGATAGAATCCATGGCGGCTGCCGTTTGTGGAGTGTAAATCAATAGTGCAGTCCGGGTCAAAATCACGGTACATGGCCAGCATCCATCTAGTGTTGGCGGCGGCAGCTTTCATTATGTCTCTGTTTAAGTCCAGTCCAAACATATTTTCACGCGGTCCCACTCCGCTCTTTGGGTTTGGCTGGTGGGCACGGTGCCGCGGATCAAGGGCGTCAGTTCCGTCGGCGTTGTAGGCTGGGCAAAAAACAAGATCAATGTTTTGTCGAATGGCTGGATGCTTTCCTTGCAGGATTTCCCTGACTATTAACTGAACGGCTTCTTTACCTTCCACCTCGCCAGCGTGAATGTTGGCGTTTATATAGACCTTTACCGGATTTTTGCCAGTTGCGGGTATGCGCCACGCCAGTATGGGCTTGCCCGTTTCTGTGGTTTTTGGGGCGTTCTGAGGATGGTACTCCGTTAGCGCGGGGGCGAACTTTATGAGCGCGTCCATGTGCGAACGGATTTCGGCAACTGTTGAGGTGCGCTCATAGTTTGTAGATTCAACAACGGTTTTCGGCCAAATTTGAGCCATTAGACCGGTTGCGGCGAATAAAAATAAAATCGCTCGCGTGTTCATAATCATTCCCTGCCCTATGCCTTTGGCTCATTTGATACAAACTGTGGGGGGGTAGCTTCGGCTTCATACACGACCGTGGGCGGAGCTTGAGTTTCCGGGGCAAGCACAGGCGCTGGTTCAGGCGTGTAAAAGGCTTTGCCGTTTGAGGTTACAAAGGAAATTACAACAAATAGAGCCATTGCCAACAATGCAGAACCTCTCTTGCCACTTCCCAGAGACTTTGGAGTCGTCTCACAAAGAAATACTAAAATCGACACTATGCCTATCTTGAACATCAAATGCGGCTGCGAAAATGGCTTGCCGCCCTTGACTAAGCTCATAATGAGCAGGATCAGGCCAAAGAGAATGGCGGCCCTCATGCTCCAGATTGTCAATTTTTTCCAGATTACGGCGGACAGTCCGCGAATATCCTCATGGGCATCCTCAAAACCGGAGAGCAAGAGGCAGACAGGCACACTGCCGCCCGCAAAAACGAGAGTGATAAAGTGTAGCCAGCGAAGCAGTGATTCATTGTCGAAATTTGGCATGGCAGGTACTCCTACATTAAAAGGAATTATAGCAATCCTATGTGAAATGTGCCTATATTTATGATGGAAGCTAGGAATCAGGTAGAATGACACATGGTTAGTCAGGCGAAGTTGCGTTGGGACGAAATAGAAATAAGAGCTTTGCCGTTTTCCAGAGAATGGGAAAATGTCAGCAGTGAAAAGTCCCAGGGG
>JAIRRD010000100.1 GCA_031256155.1 Holophagales bacterium | reverse complement strand
GCAAGGCGTTTGGCTCGCGTCCTGAGCAGACTGGGTGTCAGGGAACCAGTCCACTTACTTATAACTCATCCCCACGCAGACCACGCGGGCGGATGGACGACATTCGCAAGACTCTGGTCAACAGCTTCGCTGTCTGTTCCCATTGCGGCTGACAGCGAAGAATTGTGGAGTGCTCTTGCCCCCAGTGGCGCTATGGCTAAGGCCATTGAGGTCAAGCGTGGCGATGAGTGGTGTCTGGGAGACGCAAAATTTTCTGTTCGCTGGCCGCCAAAACTATTTCGTCTGCCTGACCCAAATATGCTGTCCATAGTACTGCGTGTCAACTGGAACAAACACGAACTCTGGTTTATGGGTGATGCTCTTGGTTTGCAGGAAAGGGATTTAATAGACCTTGGGGAACCTGGATTATGGAGCGGCCAGCGATTGCTGAAAGCTGGTCATCACGGCGGCGCAACCGCTACCAGCCAGCAGTGGATTGATACATTGCGCCCTCAAACAGTACTTTTTACAGCGGAATCCCCCAATCGTTTTGGTTTTCCCAATCCAAGTGTGCTGAGCCGCTGCCGCGATGCCAACGCAAATATCCTGATAACCGGCTCCTCAAAAGGGCTTAAACTGGAAGCTGAAGCAGACGGCTGGATCGTGTATCCGAGTGTGCTTGGCTTATAGCCATTTTGCTTATATAGAGGTAAGAATGCAAAATTGGATAGAAGAATTTAACGCGGCAATAACCGTAACCGACCGCGACTTTGTCGTCATTTACATGAACAACAAAGCTGCAGCCACATTTGAAAAATGGGGTGGAAGCGAGTTGATCGGCAAAAATCTTTCAAATTGCCATAAAGAGCGATCAATGGCTATCATGCGCCAGATATTGGAAACCGGAACGCCTAACACATACACAATTGAGAAGAACGGGATTAAAAAAATGGTCTTTCAAACGCCATGGAAAAAAAGCGGCGCTATTGCTGGTCTTGTTGAAATTTCTTTTGAAATCCCGTGGGATATGGAGCATTACGTGAGAAATTAGAGCAAGTTCACTTTGAGATGGCACATCTTATTGCAGTTCACGGCTACGCTCACCGTTTCGCTCACCTGCTACCGCAGGCTCGCTTCACTCTCAGCGCAGACTAAGCACTCCGTGCCAATTTAACTTTTTCAAAGTTGAATAGCTCTAGTTTCTCCTTGGCCATTCGGAGTACAGTGCAGCAGTATCCAGCAACTGACCGCCTTTTTCCGTACAAACCGCATATTTTGTTGGAAACATCGATGTTCCAGCATATTCTCCTTTACCGTTCAGGGAATAAAAAATCACCTGGAAGTTAGGCCGACCCATGGCATCGCACAGGCGTTTGTCGATTGTGTTGTTAGCTATGCGGCGCAGTGCCTCAAGACCGGCATCCTTAGGGTGTCTGCCCTGGCGCATTAGTTCCACTATCAAAAAAGAGGAGAGACCGTATAGATTGGCTTCGCCGCGCCCTGTTGAACCTGCAGCCCCAACCCTGTCCTCAACATAGAGACCCGCGCCCAATATTGGAGAATCACCCACGCGGCCTGGGATTTTCCAGGCAAGACCGCTGGTTGTGGTGATACCGCATATTTCACCTTTGGAATTAATTCCATTGCAGTTGATGGTTCCAAAATGGTGATCCCTGTCAATCAGACCATCCGCAACCATGCTCATACCGGCTCTATAGCCAGCCATTAAGCGTTTGTCGGGGTCAAGCCAATGCTCAGGATCGGTGCGACGCTTCCACTCCATCCACAGCTGCCTGGATTTTGATGTATTCAGATCATCTTCAATCTTGAAGCCCATCAGGCGCGCAAAATCCTGAGCACCTTTGCCAACTATCAAGTGATGGTCTGTTACATCCATGACCTTTTGTGCAACCAGGGAGGGTGTTCTGACACCCTCCAGACAGGCCACGGCTCCGGCTCGTTTTTTTGGCCCATGCATACAGGAAGAATCTAACTGCACAACCCCATCGGCATTGGGAAGCCCCCCATAGCCAACGCTGGAATCTAACGGGTCAAGCTCCACTATGTTGACACCAGCAATCAAAGAGTCAAGCACGTCTGAACCTTCGGTCATCATGCGGAAAGCGCGCTCGACACATGTTACATCCCCGCCGTTTTTGAATTGGTGGCCATTTGAAGAAGCTATGACCACCGGCGGGATTCCTTTTGAAACAGCCAGTGCAGGTGCCTGTGCTTTTAAAGTCCCTGAAGCCGCAGCTCCAACTATAGCAGCCGTACTGGCCGCCATGAATTCACGTCTGTTCAGCTTGTTAGTCATGTGGCTCCAAGTAAAACGATTCTATCTCTCAAAATTATTAATAGCACTGTCATCCGCAGATACACGAGAGTATGTTGTTAATTTGCTCGACTTCAGGACATCGCCATCAAGCCATACCTTAATAGTGTAAGAAGAACCCATGCCGTAGCCTATCCGCGGATCCGGCGGGAGGTTGTGGAACACCCCATATATGGCTGGATCAAAAGTCATATACAAAACAGGGTCTGAGTATCTATAGACTCCAAAGCGATAATTTTTGACGTTGCCCAACGGCCATCTGCATCTTGTCTCAAGGGTGTTCATTTGTAGTCTCATTTTAAAAATATATCAGGCGACACAATCCGTATTTCACAGTATCGGCTGATTGCATTTACAACCTTAACCTTTTCACCAACTGGCGGCTCACACTTTCGTGATTGGCGCTCCATTCAGCGTGGGCATTGGGGCCTACGCGGTTTGCGACTGTGAGTGCGGCGGCTGCCGGGATATTGGCCAAGTTACAAGCGGCAAAGACTCCCGCCAGTTCAAGATGTTCCACATCAGCTATTTGACCCAGCAGGACG
>JAIRRD010000127.1 GCA_031256155.1 Holophagales bacterium | reverse complement strand
TAAACCGCTATAGCAATTCAACATCAAAATTGCGAAGTGCAATTTTGATGTTGAATTGCTATAAAATTGCTATATTGCCGTGTCCCTGTGGCGCGTCAAAACCAACTAACCGCTGCTGCTGTCACTGACCACAGTCAACAATACCGCTGGCTGTGTAAAAAATGCTGATGCCATATTTTTGGGTCACACAGCAGCGCAGCTTCAAAAGACGAGGTAAAAAATGATACAAGGGCCGGTAGTTCTGTTAATACTTGACGGGGTCGGTGACGGCTCAAGAAACTCATATGATGCCACATTTGTGGCCGGTATGCCGCATTTGAACAATCTGCGGCGGAATTACCCTTCAACACAACTGAAGGCCAGTGAAGAGGCCGTGGGACTGCCAGAAGGCCAGTTCGGCAATTCGGAAGTCGGACACATGAACCTGGGGGCTGGCCGTGTGGTCTGGCAAGAACTGACTCGCATTAACTTGGCTATTAAAAAAGGTACTTTCAGGCAGAACGAAGCAATGGCTTCCCTTATTTCCGAAATCAAGGCAAAAGGGACGCGGCTCCATTTGATGGGTCTTCTTGGCCCCGGCGGGGTACACAGTCACCAAAACCATCTGGTCGCGCTCGCGCAGTGGGCGAATGCAGAAGGTGTACCTACTACAATCCACGCTTACCTTGATGGGCGGGATACGCCCCAGAAAAGCGCTGACACCTATCTCGCCTTGTTGGATGAGCAACTCAAGTCCCTCCCCAAAGTTAAAGTCGGTTCCATCAGCGGCCGCTATTGGGCTATGGACAGAGACAAACGCTGGGACAGGGTTGAAAAAGCATGGCATATGCTCATTGACAGCCAGCCGGAACACACCAGCGACACAGCCGTAAATGGAATAAAAGCGGCTTATGAGCGCGGCGAGACAGATGAATTTGTCACACCAACGACCACAAATGACTTCAATCCAATCAAGGATGGAGACGGCATTATTTTCTTTAATTTCAGGTCTGACCGCGGACGACAGATGAGCCATGCCCTGGTCAACCCCGCATTTGACAGCTTTAAGCCAAAATACCGACCCACAGTTAAACTGGTGACATTCACACACTACGACACCGGATTGGACCCATATGTTACAGTGGCCTACCCACCTCAAAACCTCACAAAAATCTTTGGCGAACTGGTGAGCGAAAGCGGCATGAAGCAGTTCCGCACCGCAGAAACAGAAAAATACGCCCATGTGACTTTCGTTTTCAATGGAGGACGCGAAGAACCATTCCCCGGTGAAGAGCGCCGCCTTGTTGACAGTCCAAAAGTCGCAACATATGATTTAATGCCCGAAATGAGTTGCCATCAGGTAGTCAGGGGACTTGTTGAAGCAATCAAATCAAACCAATTCAAAATGATAATCTGCAACTTGGCGAATGGCGATATGGTCGGCCACACAGGCATTTTAGATGCCGCTGTAACGGCCTGCTCTGTTGTGGATGACTCAGTAAGAAAAATTGCGGACGCTGTACTTAGCGCAAACGGCGCTCTCCTGGTCACAGCGGATCACGGAAATTCCGAATGTATGCTGGACGAAAAAGGCAATCCCCACACAGCCCACACAATGAATTTAGTCCCATGCACTCTGGTAGCCAAAGGTCTTGAAAACAAACCCCTCCGTCACGGCGGAGCGCTGTGTGACGTTGCGCCCACACTGCTTAAACTCCTGAATATAGCGCAGCCGAAAGAGATGGAAGGCACAAGTCTTTTATAGCTGTTTTCGCTTGTATTGCTCGCTTAACGGCGAGCAAAGCCCACTTGCAAGCAATAGGCTATACAGGGAACCTTCAATCATATAAAGACATTACATTATTAAGTGTTTTCCCACAAGGAGGGACAATGAAAATACATTATTTACTCTGTGTTTGCACGGTTTTTTCCATAGCAGGTTTCGCACAGGAGCCGCCCCAGTCGGGACAATTTACCGGACAAATGCGGATACAGCAGTCATATGATGTTTCCAAGGAAGAAACAATCAACGCTAAAGTTCTTGACGTAAAGGAACAGGCTCGCGGCCCAATGACCCTTGTCACTTTGTCAATAGAATTAGATGGCAAAGAGTGCCAGGTAACGGTAGGGCCAGCGGAATTTCTAAAAGAGAAAGATGCTGCCTTTGCCAAGGATGATGAAATAACCATCACGGGTGTCCAGAACGAAACCCCGCAGGGATTGAGGATTCGCGCCAGAGAAATCAAAAATGGCGATAAAACACTGACACTTATTGACAGTGAAGGTCGTTCAATCTGGAGACCACAAGGCCAAGGCGAAGCAGGTAGAACACCGCCGCCACAATAGATTTACAGTGGTTCCACTTCAACAGAAAAACCCGCTAAAAGCGGGTTTTTCTGTTGGGTATGCAACAGATTTTACACGGTTTTTCAAGTACCTCGCCTCATTTCTTCGCCAGAATAGCCGCCATGAACTTCCAAAATTTTGCCACCGAAGGAATACTCACATGTTCTTCCGGCGTATGGACTTCCCACATGTCAGGCCCGATAGAAACCATTTGCATTCCCGGGTATTTTTCACCGATGATGCCACATTCCAAACCAGCGTGTATGGCTACAACCTTAATCTCATTGCCGGTGATTTCCTTATAGATACCGCTTACTATCTTAACAAGGTCACTGTCCGGCTCCGGTTTCCAGCCGGGATAACCACCCAAATGCGTTGGTTGGAAACCGGCAATGGCACAGTGCGCTGTCACACGGTCAACCACAGTCATCTTGGATGAATCAATCGAAGACCTGTGCAGCATGTAGAAGCTGACAATATCTTCCTGAGTATCCAGAACACCCAGATTAGTGCTGGTCTGCACCAAACCCGGAATGTCCGAACTTATGGCAACCACACCATTGAGCATTGTAAAAAGCGTATTAACAACAACCCTGGCATCGGCATCAACAATAACTTTTGCAGGAAGTTCAACTGGTTCAATAGTTATATGAAGTCCTGAATCAAATTTTCCAATAGCCTGTTTCGTTTCAGCTTCCACAGCCGCCGCTATGGATTTAGCCTTAGCTTCATCCGAAAGTGCCAGAATCGCGTATGCCTCACGCGGGATAGCGTTTCGCTTATTGCCGCCCTTTAAGCTGGCTATGCCAACTTGTGTCCCTGCCTGAAGCGAGTAAAGCGCACGGGCCAGAATCCTGATTGCGTTTCCGCGGCTATCGTTAATATTTATACCGCTATGCCCACCCTTCAAGCCCGAAACCTTGAGACGGAAACCTTTACTGCCCGCAGCAGGAGCAGTGAAAGCAACTTTTTTCTTAGCTTCAGTATCTATGCCGCCAGCGCAGCCAATAGTCAGGTATTCTTCTTCCTCACTGTCCAAATTGAGGAAATACTTGCCCGTAAGTATGCCGCCCTTAAAGAAATTAGCGCCATTCAGCCCCATCTCCTCATCAATAGTGACAAGCAGTTCTATTTGAGGATGCACAAGCTCTTTAGAAGCGAGAACAGCTAAACCAGCGCAAACGCCAATGCCGTTGTCGGCACCAAGAGTTGTGCCGCACGCATAGAGATGGTCACCCTTAATCTGCAGCTTAATGGGGTCCTTTTCAAAATCATGTACAGTGTCTTCATTCTTTTCACAGACCATATCAACGTGGGCCTGTAGTATGTATCCGGGTTGATTCTCATATCCAAGCGTTGCAGGCTTGCGTATGACAACATTTCCCACTTCATCCTGAATAGTTGTCAACCCAAGGGCACGGCCCTGCTCCGCGACCCATTTAGCCGCCGCCGCCTCTTTCTTGGAACCACGGGGAATTTTAGACAGCTCAATGAAATAATTCCAGAGCAGCTTAGTCTCAGGGTTTTGAAGCAGCGCTTCCACAGTCGCCTCCTACAATAAGGCCCTCCTGACCGATTAGTCTCAAGGGCGTGTTTGGGTTTATTATAGCAAAGTTGCAGTCAAAAGATTGCACCTTTGCTATAATGTGACCTGAAAGCCGCACACGCAAATTTGGAAAATGCGAGCATTGCTCACCTTAGAGCATTATCAACTTTGAAAAAGTTGAAATGGCACGGAGTGCTTTTGCGCTGAGAGTGAAGCGAGCCTGCGATATAGCGGTTTAACTTATTGTAGTCAAACCGCTATGCCGGGATTCGCTTGCGAATCACGGCCGCTCATAGTCCATAGGCGAGCTTGGCTCGCCGTAAATGGACTATGAAAGCGAA
>JAIRRD010000040.1 GCA_031256155.1 Holophagales bacterium | reverse complement strand
AACGGCTGGAACTGGATCTGAAGAAATATTCCAGGGTGTACTATCTGGGAGAACAGGCAGATGATGATACCCGCCCAAATAATCCAAAACTTGAGCGGATTGTCACAGTTGCTATGGTTACCGCTACTTTGGCGATGCTCGCGTGGCTGTTGATTCCTGCAAAGGGCATAGTTCAGATAGCGGCAAAAAATGAGTCCGCAGTCGGTCAACGCGGAATCCTGCTACAAAAACCTGTCAGTGACCAGCCTTATCCAGTGCTCGGAGAGTTTTTTCCAGAGAGTCCCATTAACACAGATGGGGTTTTGGTCAGCTTGAGAGCTACGGATACGTGTGTAGCGCGTATCGTTATGGAATCTGAGCAGGAACAAACTCAGGTTTTGCGTATGTCAGAGCCTTGGAAACTTAGAGTAAAAGGCCCTTTTGTACTGCATCTTGACAATGGGGGCGTTGTCGCTGTGGAAATAGCCGGATCTGTTATTCATCATAATTCGGGCGTCGGACATCAGTGGTCAGGGCGTTTTGACAGTCTTGGAAATTGGATACGCCATCAACCTGCCCCAGTTGCGCCTCCTAAACCGGAGCCGCCGAATGATGATGCATGAATTTTTAAAATTTCAGCATAATTGCTATAGATTTACGCTATAATCTAAATTCACATGAGGTCTCATCTATGACTAAGTACGTATATTCTTTCGGCGGCGATCGTAATGAAGGCAACTCTTCCATGCGAAACACTCTTGGCGGTAAGGGGTCTAACCTGGCTGAAATGGCTAGTTTAGGGGTTCCAGTACCTCCTGGCTTTACGGTTATAACCGACGTTTGCTCAATGTACAACCAGGCAGGAAAAACTCTTTCCGCTGGAGTTGTGGAGCAGATACGCGAAGCTCTTGGCTGGCTGGAAAAAAACCAGGGACGAAAACTAGGGGACACCGAAAAGCCGCTGTTGCTCTCAGTTAGGTCGGGCGCACGGGATTCCATGCCAGGTATGATGGATACAATCCTCAATCTGGGTCTCAATGACCAAACTGTGGAGGGTCTGGCTAAGGCAAGCAATAATCCGCGCTTTGCTTACGACAGCTATCGTCGCTTCATTATGATGTATTCCGACGTTGTTCTGGATGTCCACAAAGACCACTTTGAAGAAAAGATAGATGAATTAAAGCACAAAACCGGAAAAAAACTAGACACAGAAATCACGGCTGATGAGTGGAAGTCTCTCTGCGCTGAATTTAAGACTATAGTCAAGGCAAAACGGGGCAGTGATTTCCCGCAGGACCCCTGGGAACAGCTTCTTGGCGGAGTTTGTGCTGTTTTCAATTCCTGGGATACAGAGCGTGCCATTATTTACCGTCGCATGAACCATATCCCTGACGAATGGGGTACCGCCGTAAACGTTCAAACTATGGTCTTTGGCAATATGGGCGATGATTGCGGCACTGGCGTTGCTTTTACAAGGGACCCAGGCACGGGAGAGTCTTACTTCTATGGTGAGTATCTGATTGACGCTCAGGGTGAGGATGTGGTGGCCGGTGTACGCACGCCTCAGCCAATCACAAAATACCAGGCAAAGGACAGCGGCTTGAAGAGCTTAGAAGAAGCTATGCCAAGTGTCTATAAGGAACTGTTTGACACCTGCCAGAAACTTGAAAAACACTTCAAGGACATGCAGGACCTTGAATTCACGATTCAGCAGGGCAAGCTCTACATGCTACAGACACGCAACGGCAAACGCACGGCTCTGGCCAGTATCCGCATAGCTCTGGACATGGTTAAAGAGGGGATGATAGATGAAATCAAGGCTTTGAAGCGCATAAAGGCCGATGACCTAACCCAGCTACTCGCCCCTATCTTCAACAACAGTGAAAAAGAAACTTTCAAAAAAGCGGGTAAGCTGATGACCAAAGGGCTTCCCGCAGGTCCTGGCGCGGCTACAGGCATAATTGCCCTATCCGCTGAGGAGGCTCAGGAACTATCCGAAAAAGGGCCTGTGGTTTTAGTTCGTCTGGAAACATCACCGGAAGACCTGGCGGGCATGGTAGCCGCCAAGGGCATTCTCACAGGCCGCGGCGGAATGACTTCTCACGCCGCCGTTGTGGCCAGAGGTATGGGTAAACCGTGCGTTTGCGGCGCTTCCGCTCTAGCGATTGATACGGTAAAGCGCACCGTTTCCGTTGATGGCGTTACCTTGAAAGCCGGTGAGGACTACATATCTATTGATGGAAGTGCTGGTGAAGTATATGCGGGCAAATTGAGTGCTTTCCCATCAGAAGTCAATCAGGTATTGATTGATAAGACTATCAAACCCGATCAGAGCGAGACATATCAGCGCTTTGCCACTATTATGTCATGGGCCAACAAGCATCGCACAATGAAAGTTCGCACCAATGCCGATACCCCCAACGATTCCACGGTTGCGAGAGCCTTTGGGGCGGAGGGCATTGGTTTATGCAGGACAGAACACATGTTCTTTGAGGGCGACCGCATCATCGCTGTCCGTGAAATGATTTTGGCCAATGATGTGCAGGGTCGCAAAACAGCGCTAGCCAAACTGTTGCCGATGCAGCGCAAGGATTTTGAGGGCATCTTTGAAGCCATGAACGGCCTGCCGGTAAACATCCGCCTCATTGATCCCCCGCTTCACGAATTTGTTCCACATGACGAAAAAGGTCAGGCTGAAATGGCCAAAGTCCTTGGGTTGTCACTTGATGAAGTTAGACACCGCGTTGAAAAACTGCACGAATTTAACCCCATGATGGGTCATAGGGGTTGCCGCTTAGGTATCACCTATCCTGAGATTATCCGCATGCAGATGCGCGCTATCGCAGAAGCCGCAATAAATGTTGAGAAGAAGGGCATCAAAGCTATTCCTGAGGTCATGGTACCCCTTATCGGCACAGTCAAAGAGCTTACTTACACCAAAACGGAAATGATTGCTGAAATCAATGAAATAAACAAAGAACAAGGCACGAATTTTAGCTGCCAGATAGGCACTATGATTGAAATTCCCCGTGCCGCCATTACAGCCGACCAAGTGGCTCACGAAGCTGATTATTTCAGCTTTGGAACCAACGACCTCACACAGATGGGTTTTGGGTTCAGCCGTGATGACGCAGGCAATTTCCTGTCGGAATATGTCAGCAAGAAAATACTTGAGGACGACCCATTCCAGACGCTTGACCAGCAGGGCATCGGCGAATTAGTCCGCATTGCCTGTGAAAAGGGGCGTTCAGTAAAGTCCGACCTCAAACTCGGTGTCTGCGGTGAACACGGCGGCGACCCGCGCTCCGTTAAGTTCTTCTTCAAGTGCGGATTGAACTACGTGAGTTGCAGCCCATTCCGCGTCCCCATAGCCATCGTTGCCGCCGCTCAAGCGAGTCTTGAGCAAAAATAGTGAGAATAGCCACTTGCAAAACTGAGGGTTTTGCAAGTGGCTATTCTCTATTTTGCGCGTTCAATATAGGTTCTTTCAGATATCTTGACACGGATGCGCTCGCCGCTTTCGATGTAGGGGGGAACTCCCACTGTCACACCGTTTTCAAGTTTGGCGGGTTTGTATGAACCTGTGGCATTTGCGTTTTTCATCACGGGTTCTGTTTCAAGAATCTCAAGCACAATGCTGTCAGGCAAGGTTATGGAGAGCGGCGTTCCATTGTGGAACTCAATCTCGACCTGCATGTTGGGCTGAAGAAAAACCAGGTTGTCTCCAATGACTTCAGTGTTGACTTCAATTTGCTCATAAGTCTCATTATTCATCAGCACCAGGTTGTCACCGTCCTGGTAGAGAAATTCCAGAACTTGCTGCTCCAGGCTGGCTTTTTCAATTTTGTCAGAAGATCCGAAGCGGTTTTCGCGATTGATGCCATCTTTCAGGCGTTTCATCTTTGTGACTACTCTGGCGGGCAGGTTGCCGGGTGTCTGATGCTCAACGCTTATAACGCGGCAGAGTTCACCTTCATAGTTGATAATCATGCCTGCGCGAAGCTGGGTAGCGATTATGTTTGCCATCAAATTTCCTCAAATACTAAAAAGAAACAACGCGGGACTGTTTTTAAGGGCGCGCTGGTGGGCGTACCAGGATTCGAACCAGGGACTTCTACCGTGTGAAGATAGCACTCTACCGCTGAGTTATAC
>JAIRRD010000096.1 GCA_031256155.1 Holophagales bacterium | reverse complement strand
GTTTAACTTATTGTAGTCAAACCGCTATGCCGGGATTCGCCTGCGAATCACGGCCGCTCATAGCCCATAGGCGAGCTTGGCTCGCCGTAAATGGACTATGAAAGCGCAAATTGCTATATTAAGTTTCTTTATTTTTTATGTACCGCGTCATGCTACCAGATTTCATTTCATGTGAAATGAGCCACTTGCAAAACCTGGGTTTTGCAAGTTCATGGAATTGCTATAAACTGCTCTGATGAGATTACCAGCGCCTCTTGAGGCAGTAACGGAAGCTCTTCAAAAACTGCCGGGCATTGGCTCCAAGTCCGCACAGAGAATCGCTCTCCATCTTTTGAAAGAAGGTCCGCAGTCAATGGAGCATTTGGCGGAACTTTTGAGCGCCGTTGCCCAAAAAGTCGGGTTTTGTCGGATATGTGGTTCCTTTACAGACCAATCGGAATGCTTGATTTGCAGGGATACTGAGCGCGATCCCACATCGCTCGTCGTAGTGGCGGAGGCAAGTAATGTCTTAAGTTTTGAGCGCGGCGGTCAATTCAAAGGCCGGTACCACGTATTGGGGGGTCTCATTAGTCCGCTAAAAGGCGCTGGGCCGGAACAATTACGTATCCGCGAGCTTCTAAAGCGTCTTGAAGATGAAAACATTCAAGAGATTGTCATAGCAACCAACCCCACTCTGGACGGTGAGACAACTGCCGCATGGCTTGTAAGAACTTTAGAGCCAATGGAATCCCACGGCCTCAAGGTTTCAAGAATCGGTCTGGGACTTCCTATTGGCAGCGACCTGGAGTACGCAGATGACCTGACATTGAGCAGGGCACTGGAGGGCAGACGAACCATCAATTTATGTTCGCCAGAACACGCAAAATACCAAAGACAATGAGCGCGGCAGCTGTTGCCAAAACGACAAACCTGATTAGTTTTTCGGGAATAGCATTTACAAAAAAGGGATATACCAAGCCTAACGCGCTCAAAGTATAGAGATGAAATGAAATGGGATTTAAGTTCCAAGCGTACGCAAACCAGCCGTGGGATATAGCGCAAAAGGCTCGCGTCAAACCACAACCTGGGCATTGCAGACCAGTTACTGCGTGAAACAAACACAAATCCATTTTTGGCAGTGAATCGGGCTTAAATACAAAACTGAAAAAAAGTATGGATACAGCGACAATCTGAATCAGTCTCGTCGCCGAGGCCATTTCAGATTGTTTTTCGCAAAAACTACGCGCGTGAACAAGTAGCTGTTTTATCAATGATTTTGACAATGTTGTAGAGCAGTTGCAGGGAGTATTCATTTTCAGGGATTGATTCGCCCGATTGCAGACGAATTGCTGTCTGATAGGCATCAATAATGCACAAAATCCGAATAAGCAAGCCTGGTAATAGGCAAAGACAGTGTCCTATGACTTCAATCAAAAGAAGCACGGGCCACTTAGATGTTTGGCCGTTATAGACTGGACCCAAGCTATAGAAAAGGGTTAAGAACATCGCCAGAACCGGACTTGCGCCAGGCTTGCTGATCATTTTTGGGTTGTTGTCTTGTTGGCTCATTTGCCATCTCCTTGAGTTGTGGTTGGTCTGTCAAAAAGGGGTTTGGCAGAAGATGCACATTGCAGTGCTTGTCAAACCAGGTAATCCAGCAGTGGGGTCATCAGTAAAATTTACAATGCCTCTGTGGGGTCATCAGGCATCGCGGGGGCAGTTACAGTTTCAATACTATCACCATCATGCTCCCGAAAAGTTATCTGGACATGTCCCAGAGAAAATTGATCCCCATCCGCAAGCGTAGCTTCCTCGACTCTCGTGTAATTAACGACAACACCGTTAGAGCTTTGCTTGTCCTGTATCACATAGCCCTCGGAAGTTTTGCGCAAAACAGCATGATACCGGCTTACACTGGGATCAGAAATCCTAAGCGAATTATCCAGTTCCCTGCCGATCTGAACTTCCTCATCCATCAGCTCAAACTCCCGGATTCCGGTACTTTCGTAAATAAGCAACTTGGCCATTGCGACCTCATGTAAAAAACACAATTAAAGTTTATATCAGAACACTTCCATTATCAAAATTGCGGAAAGCAATTTTGATATGGAAGTGTTATAAGCGTGTAAACTATTTCTGCCTATTGAGGAGCCGTTATGTCTGATTATTCAACACAACCCGCACGACCAGGCGTAAATCGTGAGGAACTTGAATTTGATGTCCTGTTTGTCGGCGGCGGACCGGCAAATCTCACGGCTCTATGGCGCTTGTTGGATTTAATCGAAGCCCACAATCGCAAAGACAATGTGAAAAAACTGGAGGGCTTGACAATAGGCATAATAGAAAAGGGTGATGCCATTGGCGACCATGCCTTTTCCGGCGCGGTTTTAGACCCAAGAGCACTTGCTGAGCTGTGTCCGGACTATATGAATAGAGGCTTCCCCTCAGAGGGGGAGGTTGGGCGCGAGGAGGTATGGCTTTTTACCAGCGATCGCAGCGGCATCAAATTTCCTGTATTGCCGCCTTTTTTCAAAAATCATGGTTGCCATTTAGTGAGCCTGTCGCGCCTGACGCGGTGGATGGCTGAACAGATTGAAAGCAGAGAGGTTCCAGGCGTGGATGTAATGCTGCTGCCTGGTTTTGCGGGACTGAATGTAATTTGGGACAACAACCGCGTGATTGGCGTTCAAACTGCTGATAAAGGGGTGAATGCCGATGGAACGCCAAGGAACAACTTTGAGCCGGGCAATCGCTTAATGACAAAAGCAGCAGTTTTTGGCGAAGGACCAAGAGGGCGCTTGGCTCAGGAAATTGACTCTGTTCTTGGGCTTCAGAAAAAATCAGTGAATCCACAAGTATTTGAGATGGGTGTTAAGGAAGTCTGGGAAATCCCTCAAGGCCGAGTTCAACCGGGATTTGTGCTGCACAGCGCTGGCTGGCCGCTGCCTGATGGCGAGAGCGGCGGCAGTTTTGTCTATGCGATGGGCGGCGATCGAGTCGCGGTTGGCTATGTAGCCAGCCTTGACGCTGCCGATCCATTTATGGACGCACACCATCTCTTACAGAAGTTCAAAACCCATCCTCGCATAGCCGAAATTCTAAAAGGCGGAAAGCTACTGGAGTACGGCGGAAAGGCAATGGCCATTGGAGGCTGGTACTCAATGCCCCGCCTTGTTTTCAATGGAGGCATGTTGATTGGGGATACCGCTCAAATGGTCAATCCAGCGCGTTTGAAGGGCATTCATTTGGGTATGAAGGGTGGCTTGTGCGCCGCTGAGGCAATCATGGACGCTCTTACAAACAATGACTTTTCTCAGAGCGGTCTGCAAAAGTACGAGGACGACTTTTTGTCTTCCTGGGCTGCGGATGAAATCAAGTCGTATAGAAATTTCCATAGAACCATTGCCAACGGACTAACACCCATTGCCGGGATGAGGCTTGGCATCTCCATGCTCACCAAGGGCTGGCTGCCCTTCGGGCCACTGAAGTCCGAACCAGACTATGCGCGTACGGAAGCAGTTGAGCGTTTTTACGGCAAGAAAGCTCTAAAACCTAAAGATTTAGATCGCGGCATTAAATATGATGGAGAGCGATTAATTCAAAAACTGGACGACTTGTACACATCGGGCGTAATCCACGATGAACACCAGCCATGCCACTTGAAGATAATTTATGGAGACGAAGTCTGCGCGGCGTGCTGGGAAAAATACGGAAGCCCATGCACAGCCTTCTGTCCAGCACAAGTCTATGAGATGCGCGCCGACACCGAGATACCAAAACTTGAAATTGCTTACTCGAATTGTCTGCACTGTAAAACTTGCGAAATAAAATGTCCTGAACAAAACGTGTTATGGACTCCACCGGAAGGCGGCGGCGGCCCCAAGTTCACTATCGGATAATCAAACAGTGTCTATTAATCCATTGTTGCTTGAGATTCTCTGCTGTCCGGCAGTCCATGACGGCTGTGCTTGTCATGGCAGTTTGTATTATCTGGGAGACAGCCTTAGGTGTGAATCTTGCGGACTGATTTACCCCATTGAGGATGGCATACCAGTGCTTTTGGCAGATCACGCCAAAAAAGGCGACATGTCATCAGGTGAGTCTGTGTCAGCCCCAAAGCAGGAAAATAACGGCGGGAACAAGTGATGCGGCTTGCTAAAGAGAGGGCGAAAGAAATTCTTAGCGCCATCAGTGGCCAAAAATTACTGGTTTTTGGTGACTTGATGCTGGATGAGTACATCTTTGGCGATGTAAACCGCATATCGCCGGAAGCCCCGGTTCCTATTGTCCGCATCACAGGGGAGAAGCGGGTTTTAGGTGGAGCCGCGAATGTGGCTTCTAATTTGAAAGCGCTTGGAGCTGAGCCATTGCTAGTGGGAACGATTGGCAATGACAACGCCGGCAGACACCTCATTGAATTGCTTTCAAAGCTGGGTGTGGATGACAGTGGTTTAGTTAAAAATCCATCGCAGCCGACAATCATCAAAACCCGCGTCATTGGTCAGCACCAGCAAATGTTGAGGATTGACCGCGAAGAGCCGGGATTGCCTTGTGCTGAGGTGGTTGAGGAACTGCAAGACCGCATAAATAAAATGATTCAAAACGCCTCAGCCGTCATTGTTTCCGACTACGCTAAAGGAACCGTGGGACAGCAGGTAATCAACACCATAAGAGAACTGGCCAAATCCAGACAAATCCCATGGATTGTTGACCCTAAACCGGCTCATAAGGACTTGTACTTTGGCGCATCCGCCATGACGCCAAATACCAAAGAACTGTCAGATCTGACGGCACAGCCCGCAAAAACAGATGATGAAACTGCCACCGCAGCTTCAAGTCTGATTGCGGAACTCGGATTGACAGGTCTGCTCGTGACCCGCAGTGAAAATGGCATAGCTCTTATCACGCCGGATAGTGACAGACGGACACCATGTATTATTCCAACGGAAGCAAAAGAAGTATTCGATGTATCAGGCGCAGGTGATACAGTGATAGCTACTTTTTCAGTCGCACTGGCCGCCAAAACAGACTGGCTCAACGCCGCCATGTTGGCAAATGTTGCCGCAGGTGTAGTTGTTGGCAAGATTGGAACAGCTACTACAACGCCGCAAGAAATTTTGGACAGGTTGTAGCGGATTGCAACTGCTCTTCAGCCTTTCTCAGAGGTCTTTGCGGACTGCTTAATGTATTTGTCCAAAATTGTGCGGACATCGCTGGGCGAGATCGGACCATAGACTTGTTCGTCAAGCATAATCACAGGTGCCAAACCACAAGTGCCGAGACATCGGGCCGCTTCCAAGCTAAACAAACCGTCCTTTGTAGTTTCACCAAATTGAATGCCCAGTTCGTTCATGAGTTCCTGACTAATTTTTTCAGCCCCTTTTACATAGCAGGCAGTACCCATGCACACGTTGATAATGTGCTTACCGCGTGGCGTGAGGCGAAAGTAATGATAAAAAGTGGCCACGCCAGTAACTTTAGTCAGCGGTACCCGAGCAAGCTGCGAAACAGCGTTTAACTGTTCTTTGCTCAGATAACCGGAATGAGCCTGGATTTTATGCAATATGGAAATCAGTTGACTCTCTGAACGCTCCTGGCCTTTTATTCCATCAATGTAATCAATTACATGCTGTGGCAGGTGTTTTAAACATTCAGCCTTGACGGCTTCCCAGTTATCGGTTTTTACAACTGAATGACTCATCGGACTCCCCTGGGCAAACGGGCTTGATAGTGTGTGTGGAGTAATTTATGCGCTTTTTCGCCATTGGGCTCACCAATGAACTCGGCGTATAGGTGTTCAATATCAGGGTTCTCGTGTGAGCGCCTGAGCTGTTTGTTATCGTCAATGGTGTAAAGAGCCTGAGCGCGGCGCAATGCCAGTTCTGAATCAAGCGCACTGTGGTCAAGCGGCGGGTAGGGCTGACCGCCTCCCATGACGCACCCGCCGGGGCAGGCCATGATTTCCACAAGATGATATTTCTTTTCGCCGCTCTTGATTGAATCAAGCAATGTCTTGGCGTTTTGAAGTCCATTGGCCACCGCAATATTTATTTCCGTACCGCCAATATTAATGGTTGTTTCCTTAAGACCAGTCACACCCCTGACTTCTTCAAACAACAGTGGGCTGGTTTCCTTTCCGGTTAGTTTGACAGCAGCTGTCCGCAGGGCTGCTTCCATGACACCGCCGGTAGCACCGAATATATCACTGGCGCCGGAACTGAGTCCCAATGGTTTGTCGCACTGACCTTTTGGCAGATTTTCAAAGTCTATTCCGTATGACTTGATCATCCAAGCCAGTTCTCTCGTGGTAAGAACCGCGTCAGTCGTGGGCGTTCCGTCAGGCATGGTGTGTTCATGGCGGCCAGCTTCATATTTCTTTGCCACACAGGGCATAATCGCTACAACAAAGACATCTTTCGGATCAAGCCCTTTCTTTTCAGCATAATAGGTCTTAACCAGAGTACTCATCATCTGCATGGGCGATTTACATGTTGAGGTATTTGGAATCATTTCGGGGTAGAACTTCTCAAGGAAATTTATCCAGCCCGGGCTGCAGGATGTGAGCAGTGGAAGATTCTCGCCGCTCTTCATCCGGCTCAGAAATTCTGTCGCTTCCTCAATAATGGTCAGGTCGGCACTAAAGTTTGTATCAAATACAGCATCGAAACCCAAACGACGAAGGGCAGTTACAAGCTGGCCCCTGACAGGCGCACCGACAGGCATTCCAAAACACTCGCCTATGGTTGCCCTGATGGCTGGGGCAACATGGACAACCACATGCTTTTTATTACGAACCAAAGCAAGGGCTTCCCAGACTCTTTCGGTGTGATCCTGCTCCAGAAAAGCGGCTGTTGGGCATACGGCCACACACTGTCCACATTGTATGCATATGCTTTCATCCATTGGATCAAGAAATGCCGGGCCAATAATAGTATTAAATCCGCGCCCCTGCTGGCTCAAATTGTGTACGCCCTGCACTTCTTTGCAAACGCGCACACACCGGTTGCAGAGAATACACTTTTCACCAGTGCGAACAACCGAAAGACTGGAGTTGTCAATTGGAATATGCTTGCGTTTACCCTCAAACATATGCCGACGCACACCTAGTCTGTATGCTTGCTTTTGCAGTTCACAAATACCATCGCGCTCGCAAGTCAGGCAATCTTTAGGATGGTTGTCCAGCAACAATTCCACAATGTCGCGCCTGGCTTGCCGAATCATGGGACTATTGGTTTCAACTTCCATTCCCTCCCACACCTCAGTAGAACAAGCGGTCAGAAAATGGTTGAAGCCCTTAACCTGCACTACACACACACGACACGAGCCTTCAAGGCTGAGTCGGGGGTGGTAACAGAGTGTGGGTATATGTATGCCCAGTTTTGCCGCAGCCTGTAAAATTGTGGTCTTTGCGGGAACTCTGAGTGATTCGTCATCTATCAGTATGTTAATCATTTGTTCGTTCATCGGCTTGATCCTAGGTTCGTCGGTTACAAAGGGTCAGATTCGTTCGATGGCATCAAAGCGGCAGGCTTCATAGCACTGACCGCATTTTATGCAATTTCTCTGATCAATGGTATGGGCTTCTTTTCGTGCGCCTCTGATACATT
>JAIRRD010000074.1 GCA_031256155.1 Holophagales bacterium | reverse complement strand
ACTTGATGGACAGCTTGTTCCCGTATCTATGCCTCGATTGCGCTTGCCTATCACAGCCTCGGACGGGCGCACTGTCTATACAAAGATTGATATTGCCAATGGAAAAGGGATTGCGACCTGGCGCCCCCGCGCAAGTGGACGCTGGCTTATAACCCAGGAAAATATCAATAGCGAATTGCCGCTTGACGCACAAATGGAATTTAGCGGACTGGACATATTTGTTTATGAGAATTAACCATGCGCTACTCGACTGACAGACACAAAAACTGAAGTGTAGGTTTTTTGATGGGCATGGTACCCTGTTATAAGAGCTTACAGCTCTGTCTTTTTAAGGATGTGTTATGCGATACCTGCCATTGGCGCCTGCAGAGAACCAAGCGCTTCTTGATGTTATCGGCGTAAAAAGCCCTGAAGACCTGCTCTGCGGGATACCGGAACCCCTGCGCCTTAAAAAACCTCTGAACCTGCCCCAAAGCTCTTCTGAGCTTGATGTTCTGCGTCAGTTAGAGGAAATGGCCGGGCAAAATACAAAATTTTCCTCACGTTTTCTAGGTGCCGGGGCTTACGCGCACTTTGTTCCCAGCGCCATAGACATGCTTACCAGCCGCCAGGAATGGTTTACTGCCTATACACCGTACCAGCCTGAAATCAGCCAGGGGACTCTGCAGCATATTTTTGAGTACCAAACACTGATTTGTGATTTGACGGGTTTGGATGTATCCAACGCCTCCATGTACGATGGCGGAACCGCCTGTGTTGAGGCCGCACTGCTGGCTGTCCGCGTTCAAAAGAAGAAAAACACGATACTTGTGAGCAGTGGACTGCATCCGCACTATCAAGAAGTTATTAGCACAAACATCGCCCCCCACGATGGCCTGAAATTAGTAAGGGTTGAACTGAAGGACGGCGTGACAGATTTAGAAGACTTAAAAGCCAAGCTAACTCAGGACGTGGCTTGTTTTCTGGCAGGCTATCCCAATTTCCTTGGGTGCATTGAGGACACCGCCGCTATTTCTGCGGTGACCAAGCCCGCCGGTGCGTTGCTTGTGTCAGTTACGCAGGAGTCCATGTCACTCGGCTGGCTGGAAGCCCCGGGTAAATCAGGGGCCGACATGGCTTGCGGCGAGGCCATGAGCTTTGGCAACTCCACTAGTTTTGGCGGCCCATTCCTGGGTTATCTTGCCGTAAAAGATGGACACAAGCGCGAAATGCCGGGGCGTATTGTAGGCCAAACCCAGGACTTGAACGGCAAACGCGGATTTGTTCTGACACTGGCCAGCCGTGAACAGCACATCAGAAGAGACAAAGCTACATCCAATATTTGCTCTAATCAGGCTCTGGTCGCGCTTCGGGCCAATATCTTTTTACAACTGGCCGGGCCGGAGGGTCTTAAAGGTTTAGCAATGCAAAATGCCGCCAAAGCCCAGTATTTACAATCCAAATTGATTGAAACGGGCAAGTTTGAAACTGTTTTTGCGGCGCCGTATTTCAATGAATTTGTACTACGATACAAGGGCAGCGCGAATGTGCTGCATGAAGCGTGTTTAGCCAGGGGCATACTGCCCGGTCTGCTTCTTGACCAATATTACAAATCATTGGCTGACTGTATGCTTTGGTGCGCTACTGAATTGAATACTAAACAAGAAATTGATGAACTGGCCGCCTTTGTGGCCAGCATGAAAGCATGAGGTTGGACATGGCTCTTATCCCCAAAGAAACGCTGATTTTTGAACGTTCCATACCCGGCAAGACCGGCATGGATTTGCCAAGACTGGATGTTCCTGTTGCTAAAGACACGCGGCCAGCCCATCTAAAGCGCCAGTCATTTGAAGCAATGCCGGAAGTCAGTGAAGTTGATGTGGTGCGCCATTTTACGCGCCTGTCCAGATGGAATTTCGGCGTTGACGATGGCATGTATCCGCTCGGAAGTTGCACAATGAAGCACAATCCGCGCTTGAATGAAAAAGTTGCCAGTCTGCCTGGCTTCACAGAAAGCCATCCTATGGCTCCCGCAAAACATGTGCAAGGTAACTTGTCATTAATGTGGACACTTCAGGAATGGCTAAAGGAAATCACTGGTCTTGGGGCAGTGACACTGCATCCCGCCGCAGGTGCTCACGGAGAATTAACGGGTGTGATGCTCATCCGTGCCTATCACATTTCAAAAGGAGCAAAGCGCAGCATAATTTTGATTCCCGACAGCGCCCACGGGACAAACCCGGCCACAGCCACCATGGCCGGTTATACGTGTGTAGAAGTGCCGAGTCAGGCCGACGGCACAATTTCTTTTGATGATGTGTCTGACTCTCACACGGGAAAATCAAAAAAGGGACTCTTGAGCTTAATCAAGGAACATGGCCGTGAGATAGCGGGAATCATGATTACCAACCCAAACACCGTTGGTATTTTTGAATATCGAATCGCTGAAATAGCCGGCATGTTGCACGAAATTGACGCGCTGATATACATGGACGGCGCCAACATGAACGCTTTGGTGGGCGTAGCGCGGCCAGGTGATTTTGGCGTTGATGTCATACATCTGAATTTACATAAGACTTTTAGTACCCCACATGGCGGCGGTGGCCCTGGCAGCGGGCCTGTGGCCTGTACTGCCGTGTTGGAGCCATTTTTGCCGCTCCCTGTTGTTGTCAGGACACCAAATGGTTTTGAACTGGATTGGAACCGCCCCCGGAGTATCGGTAAAATGCATAGTTATTTCGGTAACTTTGCAATGGAGATAAGAGCTATGGCTTACTGTCTGAGCCACGGCTCTGATGGGCTGCGGGATGCCACACTGCGCGCCATTGTCAACGCCAACTACATCCGCAAACGGCTTGAGGGTGTGTACCATCTCCAATACAGCACACCCACACTGCACGAAGTCGTTTTTGACGACAACAACCAATCAAAACACGGTGTCACCACATTAGATATTGCCAAAGGCCTGATTGATCGCGGATTTCATCCGCCAACAATCTATTTCCCCCTTGTTATTCACGGCGCGTTAATGATTGAGCCAACTGAAAGCGAGAGCAAAGCGGAGCTTGATGCCTTTGTTGAGGCAATGGCGAATATTGCCAAAGAAGCTGAGACCAACCCCGAATCCATACGTCAATCCCCCGCCAAAGCCCCTATTGGCCGCTTAGACGAAACCACAGCCGCAAGAAAGCCCATTTTGAAATGGACTAGCTAATGGCTTTGGTATATATAGTCATTTTACTTGTAGAGCATAACAATGCTCCACAAGTAAAATGTGCGGATGCGCAAGACTGCGCCGTAATAGAGCGAGCCGCCTACAGGCGGGGAGCGCAATGGGAGGCGTAGGCGATACATACCCAGTTGTTACGGGTGTAAAGTGCATTCACTATAGCCGTTCAACTGTATTAGTCTTCAATCCCATTGAAGCTGAATTGGTATGAGCTTTTTCGTAGTTTGACGAGAGCTTTACACAGACACAGACTTGATTTAGCCAAAAAAGACGAAGTATTTGGAGAGCAAGAGTTTGGCGTACAGGTTAAAAAAAATTAATTAAGCCCGCTGGAATTATTTTACTCGCATAACCGCGCCAAACCTTGTCTTTAGTGATTTTTGCAGGTAGTGCACAAAGCGCTTTAAAAAATGCAGAAACCCGGAATCCACGATAAAATAGAACCTGCTTGGTATGGGCGACCGTCAATATCAAAACAAAACACGCGATTTGCCAGTTGCCCTTATAGCCTACAGTTTAGATACTGATTCCGACTCTGGTGAATGCAGGATGTCAGCCGTGCTAACAGCACCGAGCCGGAAGCAGATGAATATCGGCCAGACTGCCGCCGCATGACTGACGGCTGTCCCGGATTGTAGCAAAAAATGGCGAGTCGACAAGCTGGCATCTATTGACTGCGCGGTTATCAGCTTCAACTGTCACACAAGCAGTTTGAACCAAATTCTATTGAACGGAGCCAAATATGATTAAGTCAATTCTTTCCCAAAAAATACTTCACAGCCCCTGGCACAAAATTACAGCAATCGCACTCATGCTGTCATTTGTCACATTTCTCCTTTTAGTAGCCCATGTATTGCTGCTACTTTGGCACGTTAGCCAGCATCATGATCTGGAACAGCTTGTAGTGAATATAGCTGGTGCAAACATGGAATATGCCAATATCAAGATAGCAATTCAACTACAATAAGTTGA
>JAIRRD010000063.1 GCA_031256155.1 Holophagales bacterium | reverse complement strand
TCAGATCGTGATTGGCAATCAGATTAACTTTTGTAAGCAGCCTGTTAATTTCACCGACAAAAAATTTAGATACAAAGTTGCCTAATACAATAGAGATCACAACAGCAAATGCAATAAATGCAATCATCATAATCCTGGAATTGTTGGCCGTGGTCTTGTTTGAATCAAGCAAATCAGCAGCCAGTACATCAGCGTAATGAATAATCGTATCAACTATATCGCTAATCTTGTTGTTAGCAAGAATAAAGTCATTACCTCTTACTAATGCGCTTGATTCAGTTGATCTGCCAGACACCGCGAGTTCTAATGCTTTATCGGCTTCCTTAAAAAAATCATTTGTTGCATTTATTAGATCTTGTGTCAAAAGTTCTTTGTCAGTTGTGCCTTTGGCTGTTGTCATTAATTGATTTTCAAGTTCAATTAATTTCTTACGATGTTTTTCAAAAACAGCTCTATGAGCTTGAAATTTGTTTGGATCTGTTTCTATAATTGCGCCGTACAGTTCTGTCCGCGTCTGAAGTAAAGTGCGACCTACATCTCCTGCCATGGCCGTGCCGCCAACGCTTTCGTTGTATAACATAATGTCGGCTTTGCTAACCACAGCAAGAGCGCTCAACCCCACAATACTGACACCTACAATTAAGATAATCGTAACCAAAAAAATTAGCATCAGCTTGTACTTGATTTTGAGATTATAGTACCAATTCACTGAAAACCTCGCTGATCAGGTGATCCACTTGTAAAACTGAAGTTTTGTAAGCGGCTCACCACATTAGAAACAGAACGCGGTATGGCAAATTTTTTGCATGAGTGTTTGCAGGGATGTGGAAGTATCATGCCATGCTCCAAAAACAAAACATTTAAATATAGCAATTTCATCTGAAATGTGCCATTTCAGATGAAATGAGGTTTGGCGGCAAGGCGAGGTACATTTCAAGAATTTGCCTGAAAATAAAAGAATTTACAGTAATTGGAGACTGCCCTGAAAATTGCTATAACATAGAATTTTGCAGGTGACTCGGCTCAACATGACTGGAATTAAATTATCGAAATTATGAAATCCATTGTAACCCCCGCAAAAAACACAGACAAAAGAGAACGCGATTCAGGCGAAAGACTGCAAAAAATACTTGCTGCTGCTGGTATTGCTTCACGTCGGTCATGTGAGCAGATTATTTCGGAAGGCAGGGTGCGGGTCAATGGAGTGGTCGTAACTGAACTTGGTACACGCGCAAATCCGAAGCGCGATGAAATCACGGTTGATTTTGTTCCGATTCAAAGAGAAAAGTCCATTTACATTTTACTGAACAAACCCAAAGGATATGTAACCACTGTCAAGGATGACGAGGGAAGACCCACCGTGATGGCATTGCTGAATGGGGTCACAGCCAGAGTCTACCCGGTCGGTCGTCTTGATTTCAATTCTGAAGGGCTGCTGCTTTTGACCAATGATGGTGAACTTGCCCAGTATCTGACTTCGCCTGATTCGCATATCCCAAAGATATACTTTGTAAAAGTACACAAAATGCCGAAATCCGATGTGCTTGACGAACTTCGGGCGGGTTTCAGGCTGGATGGACGGCGCTTGAAACCTTGCCAAATCGAATTGACTGACAGACAGGATAATCCCTGGCTTAAAATTACTTTAATGGAAGGCAAAAACCAGCAGATCAGAAAGATGTTTGCTGCTATTGGACATCCGGTTCATAAACTCAAGCGCGTACAGTTTGGACCTCTGAACGATTCGTCTCTAAAGCCCGGCGAGTGGCGCTTTCTGACACACATGGAATTAACTGCGCTGAAGAATTTTTAAATCTTCTGGTACAGTGAGTTTTTGATTTGACGGTGGGGATGGTATCAGGCGCACACTGAGTTCCATTGCCTCCAGAATGGACACATCGTCCGTACATTTGAAATCATTCTCTTTTGCCCAAGCAAAGGCATTCCGCCATGTTGAAAGCTTTGCCATTTGGGGCGTCTGGGCGCGGAAAATCTGCTCTCTTGGCTCTGTGGCAATTATTTTAAAATTGGCATCTATCCTCTTTAGTGTATCTATTGAGGCTTCGGCAAGGACAGAACCATCCCAGGCATCCAGTGCGTGGATGGCTTCATGTATGGGGCGAAGCGGTGGGAAAGGTCTTACTGCGTCATGAATCATCACTATGGCTTGAGGTGCATCGGGCAATAGATTTATTGCCGCGGCCACACTCTCATGGCGTGTTGCGCCGCCCGCAGTACACCAATGGGGCGCGGGGAAAGTCCATTTGGTGGCCTCGTCAAGTCTGTCGGACGGCAATGCCAGGGCAATGCCGTCTATTTTTGGCATGTCCGGGGCAAAAAAAGCGTTTATAGTTGCGCATATGAGTGGAATCCCACCCCAATCCAAAAATTGTTTTGGTATAGCAGTACCCATTCTTAAACCGCTTCCCCCGGCCGGTACAACCAGAAAGAGCATAAATCACCTGATGCGGTTGATGAAAGGGTCTGAGCGGCGATTTTTTAAGCGATTTGCAATTTCTTCAAAGTCTTGAACGTTCTTACTGAAACACGTCCAGGCAACTTGGGAGATATTAGCGCTGTGCTTACGCGCAAGATCGAAAAACAGCGTAAATATAGCTGAAATATCAATATTTTTGACTATGTGCGATGTGTTGAGGGGAAGTGTTTCCAGCAATTCGGCATTTTCAAACGCTATTTTAGATAAGTTCAACTTTGATAAACTGCGCTGCTTCAAGTCGAAATTCACTCGCGGACGGGCTTTGACCGCTGCCAGGTAAGCATCACAAATGCTAAATGCTCTGGTTGTCCTGACGAGGTCTTGAATGACTCGAACGCGGACTTTTGAGATGCCCTTTTTCATAATTCCGATTTCTTCAGCTGCATAGGGAGTAATGTCAATGATTCGGCCCTTAATGTAGGGGCCACGGTCGTTGACGCGCAATATAGCACTCTTTCCATTGGATAAATTTTCAACCCTCACAACAGTGCCAAAAGGCAGAAAAGGGTGGGCACAGGTACTGGCGTCTGGACGCATAATTTCGCCGTTGGCAGTTTTTTTATAACTAAAGCCATCGCGTTTGCCGCCGTACCAACTGGCATATCCGGTTTGGGAAAAAACTCTATGCAGACCTTCAGAATCAATTTCCCTTTCCGCTAATTCAAAGCTTACCCAGCGATTGACGGCTGGTTTGGCGCAGTACAGACAAAAGAACGGCGCGACCAACAGCGCTAAAATCGGAGTCAGCTTACGAATTATTCGCAGGAAACCTCCTGTGAAAACCGGCTTTAGGTTTGGGCCCAAGCGAATATGGATATTCTTGAAGTGAATCTGGAAGAACTTGTTTGGACTGGAGGTTATAGCCAGCAAGTCGGCAGGCAGCGACAACAGATATTCCAAAGCGCTTTCGCCAATGGGAGCGGTTATAGCTATTAAACCTGCGGGCAACGTCAGTAATGCGGCGGCGGCATTTTGCGCCGCATTAAAATTTACAGAACACTGTTCACAGTGATTACTCATTACCTGCTCGCAATACTACTATATCTTATAGTCAATTAACCTGGTAATCAATACGGTATAGCGGTTTAACTTATTGTAGTCAAAGCGAAAATTGCTATATTGGAAATGTTACGACTGCGCCGCCATTCCGCTCCCCGCCGTTGGCGGCTCGCTGCACTATAGCGCAGTCTAGCGCATCCGCGCATTTGACTTATGAAGCATCGTGATGCTTCATAAAGTTAAATGACTATATATTGAAAACTTACTGCTGCACAGCTATATCGCTTATTTGCATGATTTTTGGCGTCTGCCCTTTTTCTTTGAATATGGTTGGTAATTTTTTTGCCTCGGCTTCAGCGGCATTTTTTGTGGAGTAACACCCCATAAATAATTGATAACACGAGCGTCCATCTTTGAGATTGATGGATGTCAAAAACAGTTCAGGTCTTTCATCGCTCAAGGCGTAGGCGCAGTTTTGCAGAGTCTCTCCTTGGCAAGCCACTATTAGTCGTATTGTCCACGTTGCGTTGGACAGGGTTTTCTGGAATGCCCTGCCCTGGGTCAGAGCTTTTGGTGTGTCTCCATCCACGATAGCGGCAAAACGAGCCTGTATGGAAATATCGGCGGCATTTTCGGCGGGAGACGGCTGAGATTGGACAGGACTCGCCTCTGGCGGGGGGGGTACAAGCGTTTCCGTTAAGGGCTGAACATCGGTTATAGAATCCGAGTCCGATTTAGTTTCGGGTACTTCTTCAAATGGGAATTTTGGTGATGTCGCAGGCGATGATGCGGGCGGTGGTACAGTAAATGGCGGATTAATGACGCGTGTTTTGAACTGCTTGAATTCCCTGAATGAATAAACAGCGGCTGAAACAACAACAGCCGTGATAATTATGTACAACAAAACACGCGTGATGTGCATCCAGCTTTTGGAACCAGTTTTGTTTTCTTCTTCAGGCTCTCCTTTGACTTCCTTTTTACTTTCTTTTTTGGCTTCCTTTTTAGCTTTCTTCTCGCTTTCCTTGTCAATTTTTATTGTTGTGGGCGGGAAGGGAATATCGGTGGAGTCATCGGAACTGATTATTATTTGTGGTTCTTCCTGAAGGGGTGAGTCTTCAGATGGGTCCGGGTCAAGTAAGGGAAGGACACGGCCAATGGGCTTGGATGGGTCGGTTTGGGTGGGGTCTGGGTCTGGTTCTGCCTGAGTAAATAGGCGCGATTCTGTTTCAAGCCCAGCTTTCTGGGCAGTTTTGTCCGATTCGCTGTCATCCTCTGCGTTTTCAATGTCATCAAGCAATGAAGACAAATGATCCAGATGCACAGTTTTTTTACTCGCTTCATCAATGGTTCTGAAGAGCTCAGAGCGCGGCGAAGGGATGGCTGACGGTGGTTTGGTTGGGTCGTTCACTGTCAGGGCTCTGTCGAGAGCCTGTCTGTCAAGCGGGGGAAGTTCGTACAATTTTCCCCATCCTATTTCGCGCAAGAACAGAGCGAAAGCCCCGACTCTCATTGGTTCCACAGATGTTTCGCTGCTAAGCTCCAAAATAGTGTGCGTGCCATCCATCAGAGGAGCTACTTTTGACAAATCAGCGGGCAGTTCCAATTCAAAAACGCGCTTGCCCTGCAAAAATACAACCTGATTGAGAGGGCCTAAGAGTTCCAGCAGACTCTCCCTGTCAACAATCCTCATAATCCCCTTGAACAGCAACGAAGGGGTGTCAATGGGCAATCTGACAATATTTTCTTCCAGATCCTCCATTGGCTCAAAAGCAGGGGCTTCGGGCGCAGTTAGTGCTGACCATACTATACGTTCCACTTGAAAACGGGCGGCATCCAATAAATCCCTTTGCGTAATGAAGCCCATTTCTATCAGGTTTTTACCAATAGACATACCTGGTTTCAGGTTGGTTAGAGCGTGATCCATCTGACCCTGTGTCAGTTTTCCGTATTCCACCAAAATTGTAGTCAGCCTGTCCGACTGGAAATTACTGGAAGCAAAGACAATATCGCCGGAATCCAAATATACAGTGCGAACAGATTCACTTCCAACGCGCCATTGCCCAGTCTCTCGCCCGCGACAGAGGCGGAACAAATCTGGAACAGTCTTTAAAGTCATTTAACCACCCAACGCTGAAACTTGAGCTTACCAACCCGTATCAGCAGGTCATCGCCCATTCTCAGGCAGACCTTGGCATGGCAGTCAGAAATTTTATGCCCATCCACGCTGACAGCACCCTGAGAAATCAGGCGCTCCGCTTCTTTGCGGGAACCAGCCAGACCTCGTTCCACCAGCAAACGAGAGAGAGGCTCTTTTTCATCAGTAGAGGGTACAACAACCACTGGGGCATCTTCAACTTTTCGCTCGCTAAATATGCGAATCCATTTTTCTTCCGCGCTAATTGCGGCTGCGGCACCGTGAAACTGGGCAGTGATTTCCCTGGCCAACGTCTTTTTAGCGTCCATTGGATGGCTGTTCTTTAGAGCTTCTATATCAGACGGCATTTTGTCAGTCAGCAACAAATACCATGACCACATTGTCTCATCGCTGATGCTCATTGTCTTGCCGAATTGTGTATCGGCATCTTCCGTAAATCCAATATAGTTACCAAGGGATTTGGACATTTTCTCAACGCCGTCAATTCCGAGCAAAAGCGGAACAGTCAGAACAATCTGGGGAGGCTGGCCAAAACTGATTTGCAGATCGCGCCCTCTCATCAAGTTAAAGAGCTGATCGTTGCCTCCCAATTCCACATCGCACTTGAGGGACACTGAGTCATAAGCCTGCACCAGAGGATAGAGGAGTTCATGCAGAGCAATAGGTTCACCCGCAGCCATTCGCTTACTGAAATCGTTTCTTTCAAGCAACTGGGCAACAGTGATTTTGGCCGCAAGCCGAATCCAGCCTTCACCAACCAATGAGCCAAGCCACTCGCTGTTAAAGCGGATTTCTGTCAAATCAGGGTCCAGTATTTTAAAGACCTGAGCTTTGTAAGTTTCGGCATTGGCAGCAATTTCTTCCCTGCTTAGGGGGGGTCTGGTAGCTTTCTTGCCTGTTGGGTCGCCAATCATACCGGTAAAATCGCCAATGAGAAAAATTACCGTGTGGCCCAGTTTTTGAAACTGCGCCATTTTTTTCAATAAGACAGCGTGTCCCAAATGCAAATCAGGAGCAGTGGGGTCGAACCCGGCTTTCACGCGTAGCGGACGACCGGAAAGCAGACGCAAACCCAAGTCTTCTGCCGTATGGCAGGTGACAGTGCCTTTTAAAAGAAGATCAAGGGAACCCTGAATAGAAAACATACTCATTAAAAAATATTGGCTCAAAAAGCCGCATATATCTAGTAGTGTTGATGATTTATAAAAAAAATGATTTCATTATAGCTGTTTTCGCTTTCATTGCTCGCTTAATAGCGAGGAATACAAATGCCCAGTGCGGGGTTTTACCACTTGATTTGCCAGTTTCGCGGGTTTAGTACGCCGCCGAAGTGGTAGTCATCGTCGTAATAGTCATCCTGATGCGCTTGCGAAAGCCACCAGACCCACAGGCTGCCATCCGTCTTCAGCAAAAAGGCGCGGTAATAGCGGGCCGAGACGGCGGCCCAGTCCGATTTTGTACCCACCCGGACACGTACCGGGGCGTGTTTTTTGCCACGCTCGACTTGGGAGTTAGGCGATTCCGTGCCCACGCGGACGGGAGAATGTCGGTTCGTGAGTGTGCCATCACCTAACTCACCGCAGATATTCATACCCCAAGCCCAGAGACTACCGTCCGACTTCAGTGCGACTGTGTGCCAATAGCTGGTCGAGATGGCGGCCCAGTCCGAATCCACACCCACTCGGACTGGATAGCTCCGGCGCATGGAGGTGCCATCGCCGAGCTTACCATCACGGTTACTTCCCCAGGCCCAGAGGCTGCCATCCGTCTTCAGCGCAACTGTGTGGTTATTGCCAGCCGAAACGGCGGCCCAGTCTGTATCCTCACCCACGCGGATGGGAGTGAATCGTCGCGTGGTGGTGCCATCACCGAGTGA
>JAIRRD010000032.1 GCA_031256155.1 Holophagales bacterium | reverse complement strand
AGGGAGAGCGGTAAAAATGATATATGGCGTCCATTGCCTGATGGGTCTGTAAGAATGGGCGTACCTCATTATTCAGAAAAAGAAACTGAAAAAACAAGAGGACTATAAATCCATTTTGTGAACCGCTATAATGGAGCGAGCCGCCACCGGCGGGGAGCGAAATGGGAGATGTAGACGGTGCTTGCCTGTCTGTACTGTTTGTCAAGGGCGTTGACTATAAACCGCTGTATGCTAATCGTAGGTGACTGATGCGCGCCGTTTCTTTAATCATTTACGTCTTGCTAATGCGCTCGTGGCTTTGGTGCTGGACACCTGAGCATTGGTTTGAATCGCCAAAGAGCAACAGAGTCGTGCATTACGACATAAAAGGTGTGCTGGACTGGCAGAAAAAAATATTTGAAGGCCGAATGAAATTGACTTGGCGAAACTCTGGCACATCCGCAACACAGGACCTGCCTTTTCACTTGTATTTAAATGCTTTTCGCCATCCCGACACCTCATTCATGAGAGCAAACGCATCCAAAAGTAAAAAAAATGGCGCAGACACGTGGGGTTATTGCGAAATCAAGTCTGCCGCCATCAATGGAAATGAACTTTCGGGGTACATGGGAGAAGATGAAACTGTTTACTGGGTTCACCTTCCAGAACCTGTCAAACCCAACGAGAGCATTCAAATTGAAGTGGCCTGGGAGGCAAGATTTCCAGAAATCCATGCCGGTAGCGGCTGGACGGACGGATACCTTGCGGCATCCATGTGGTATCCAAAAATAGGTTTCTTCACTGGGAATCAATGGATTTGCGAGCCGTTCCACCTTGGAGCGATGTATTCAAGCGACTTCGGCAATTTTGACGTGGAATTGAGTCTCCCAAATGCGCTGCAGCTTGCCAATACAGGTACAGTCATAACTCCTCTGGATGAATCCGGCAATCCTGTGACAGATCAATTTAAAAGGCCAGTTGAGGCCACACTTGACCCCGATCGCAGACTCAACTTCGTTTATAAAATTCACGCCGAAGACGTTCAGGATTTTTCATGGATTGTTGCTCTGCAGGGGAATTGGGGAATAGCGAGGCTTGATTTTCGTGATACACAGATTTTCTTTTACTCCATTTTGAAAAACGGTTATCAGCTTGAGCGATTAAAAAAAGCTGTTTGGTCTTCGCTGCGCTATTCAGAAGAATTGTTTGGCGCATACCCGTATCCAGTACTTTCAATTGTTGATTTACCCCATAAAGCAAGCAGCGCCGTTAATTCTCCAACCCTTGCCGTAATTTCCAATGTCGCGTTTACCCCTTTTAAACAGCATGTTGTGCCGGAACAAATAGCCATACAAAAAATTGGAAACCAATTTTTCAGAGGAATCATTGCCTTGGGTGGCTCAGAGGATGGATCAGATAAACGTGCGATAGAGACTGAGCTCGCTGGTTGGTTCACCAGTAAAGCTTTGGAGCGAGCTTATTCGGCCCTGATAACCAGTAAACGCTTTTGTATGGAACCCGGTTTTTCGGGCTGGTACGCAAGTTGGCCAATTTCATTGAACTGCCTGAACTTCGACCGCTGTGCCATGCCGCACTGCCTCACTGCAAATAGCCACAGACAAACATCCACAGTGGCAGTTAATCAACTGGAAGCCATTTTGGGCAGGCCAGTCCTGGAAGATATTATTCGCGTCTATGTTACTGAAAAAAGTTTTAAACATTCCAAAGCCAGTGATTTCAGACAGATTGCCGAAAGAGTTTCGGGGCGAGACCTGGGTTCATTTTGGAAAAATTATATTGAAAGCTGCGGCATATTGGATTACAGAATCCAAAGCGTCATTGAAACATCAAATGCGAGCGGAACTATTACCTTAGAGCGCTTGGGCAGTATTGCAGCCCCTGTCACTTTGTGGGTTCGCCTGAAAAATGGTCAGGAACAAAGCCGGACATGGAATGGAGAAGACAAGCATGCGACATTCAGCTTTGACAGTCCGATAACCGCAGCGGTGCTGGACCCTGGCCGGAACTACCCCAGCTTGAAGAGCCGGATGCACTCAACTTATTCAGACAAACCAACAAGGCGCGGCCTGCACTACTGGGCACAAAACATATTTGGAGCCATTGTGGGAATTTTGCAAGGGATAGGTGTTGGTTAGGGCAATATCAGTTATAATCTTGCAAGCTATCCGTCGGTTTAAGAAAACATGGCGTTCAGCTTTCAGCCGGAGCGTGATTTAATGCCTGATTTAATGCCACCAGCCGACCGTTTGGCCGTGGCGCTTGATGTGCCGTCAGCTGACAGAGCTGTTGAACTAGCGGAATGTCTTTCTGGAAAAGTTGGTGTTTTAAAGGTCGGCCTGGAGTTGTTCTGCGCAGAAGGCCCGAATATTGTCCGGGAGCTTCAAAAATTCGCACCTGTATTTCTGGATTTAAAACTCCACGATATTCCGACAACGGTGGTGCGCGCATTAAACGCTGTCCTGGGATTGAATCCCTTATTAATCAATGTACACGCCCTCGGCGGCCTGGATATGATGAAGGAAGCGTCCGAATTGGTAAGAAAGCACAGGCAAAACGGCGGCAGAACTCATCTGTTGGCCGTGACCATATTGACTAGCATGGATAAAAGAGCTTTGGAACAACTGAACCTGACGGGCGAACCATCAGAAATGGTGTTGCGTCTGGCGCATCTGGCAAAGAGAGCGGGATGCGATGGGGTTGTTTGTTCAGCACAGGAATCCGCTTCACTGCGTGCAGAGTGCGGTAGTGAATTCTTACTCCTAACGCCCGGCATACGCCCCAGGGGCGCAGAAACCCAGGATCAAGTTAGAGTTGTAACCCCATATGAAGCCATCAAGTCCGGATCAAACTGGATTGTTGTTGGCCGTCCCATAACACACGCGCAGGATCCGGCTACTGCGGCAGAAGCCATTATTTTGGAAATGACCGGGGCCGGAAACCATAACGGTTCCATTTAACATGCGCAATAAAACATTAGTTATGACCTTCCATTTTCTTCCTGCCCATATTCTGGTCATGACTCCCAGTAATCCACCCTTTTGGGAGTTGCTCTAATAATGAACTCCGCCACGCCTTTGATTTTTCGGGCAAGCGCGGCACAAAGAGCCGTTGCCGTTACCCTGGCTCTGGGTTGCTTACTGGTTGCCGGGCGCGGCATGTCGTTAATGCTCCAGAACTTCCCCAAAATCTGGTATCAACTAAAACTTGCACAAAGTCAAAGCGGCGAATCAACCATTTTCATCTGGTTAAGCCTGATAGTGGGGTGTGTAGCCGTATTAATCGCGGGGTTTGTTCTCATACTGGCTATATTGACCTTAATGCTAATTGAAGGGACTCAGGTTCTTGTTGACGAGCTTGAAATAACGGTTGAATGTCCCCTTTTGCCAGGACCACTTGCGCGGCGATTAGGTGCGGGCCGCATACCGTGGAAACAAGTAACAAAAATTGAAAGGCGCAGAATGTACTTTGTGCTGCGGGGAGAAACATCATCAAACAAACCAGGATCAGCAAGTAAAGAAATCAAATTTTTACTGGTGGACGAGTTGGAACATTTAATATTCATTATCATGGAACGCAGTCCAAACTTGAAACTAAACAGCTAATAACAGGTTGCGATCTTTTGAGCCAATTGCAAAAGCTTCAGGTTTCGCAAGTCCACGGAGTGGTAGGTTACCCCCGACCCTATAGCGGTTTAACTTATTGTAGTCAAACCGCTATGCCGGGATTCGCCTGCGAATCACGGCCGCTCATAGTCCATAGGCGAGCTTGGCTCGCCGTAAATGGACTATGAAAGCGAAAAT
>JAIRRD010000232.1 GCA_031256155.1 Holophagales bacterium | reverse complement strand
TCTTCTTCTCGTATGTCAGTATGTAAGTGTTTTCTAATTCCACTTTCATCTGATCGGGGTTGGTCACAAAATAAGGGCTTAAATAACCACGGTCGAATTGCATGCCTTCCGTGAAGCTGAGTTCTGTATCGCGACCCTTTGCTTCTTCAACAGTGATGACGCCGTCTTTTCCAACCTTGGCCATGGCGTCAGCAATGATTTTTCCGATTTCCTCATCGCCGTTGGCAGATATCGTGCCTACCTGGGCAATGGCTTTGCCTTCGACAGGCTTTTTGATTTCATCAATGGACTTAACAACTTCGGCGACGGCCAGGTCAATACCGCGCTTGATTTCCATGACATTGGCACCTGAAACCACAGCTTTGATGCCTTCTCTGTAAATTGAGCGGGCAAGGACGGTTGCGGTGGTGGTTCCATCACCCGCTACATCGGAGGTCTTGGAAGCAACTTCGCGCACGAGCTGGGCGCCGATATTTTCGTGCTTGTCTTTGAGTTCTATCTCTTTGGCCACGGTCACGCCGTCTTTTGTCATGAGGGGTGAACCGAATTTCTTTTCGATGAGGACGTTGCGACCCTTGGGGCCAAGCGTCACCTGGACGGCATCTGTAAGTCTGTTTACGCCACGCAGAATTGCCTGACGAGCATCTTCAGCATATACAACGGATTTTGCGGACATTTGCGTATCTCCTCTATTATTAAAAATTACTTGATGATGGCGAGAACTTCGTCTTCTCGGACGATTACGTGGTCAATGGCGTCTATTTTTACCTCGGTGCCACTGTACTTGCCAATCAATACGCGGTCGCCTGCCTTGACTGACATGGGCATACGCTTGCCCGACTCGTCAAACTTGCCTTCACCAACCGCTACGACTTCGGCTTCCATTGGTTTTTCTTTTGCCGTATCAGGAATTATGATGCCGCCCCTGACAGTTTCAGCAGGTTCAACGCGCTTCAAAACAACACGGTCGTGCAGAGGTTTAATGTTCATTCTGATCCTCCATGAAAATGACCCAAAACTCAATGAAGAGGGTCTGTTAGTAATCAAACTCTAATTCTAAATTGGATTTTTACCTTGTCAAGTCTTTTTTTCAACATCATCGCAAAATCTTAGTGATTAAGACTAATATTATCGAATAACAAACATTTAGATTTGTGATTTGGCGCTATATCGCCATTTTCGCTTGTGTTGCTCGCTTAACGGTGAGCAAAGTCCGCCTGCAAACAAATCCTGACATAGCGGTTCAACTGCAATAAGTTGAACCGCTATATATGGCAATTCTATGTGAAATATCACATTTCAGATGAAATTGCTATATTCTTAATTCTATGAATACGCTAGACATCCTCAAAGAACTCCAGGCGGCCCATGATGGTTTGAGAACTATACAAAGGGATTTGTCTATTCTGCCGCCGGAAATGGTTCACCTTAACACATCTGTAAAGGCTGCTGATAAACGCTTTCAGGAAATAGAAAAAAACATTGCCAAAGCCAAAGTCCAGCTTGAGGCTGCTGAAAGGCAATGCCAGCAAGCTGTTAAGTCTGAAGCCCACGCCCGCAAGGAACTAAAGGCATCGGCACACAAGGTTCAATACACTGCTGCCATGCGCGAACTGGACGAGAAAGAGCGCCAGCTTGAAAACGCACAGCGCACCTTAGCGGAAACCAAAGTGGCTATCAAGTCCATGGAGACGGAAAGCGAAAACCTGGTTTTATCTCGGAATGAATATCAGCGGCAGTTTGACGAGCTACATGAAATTTTTCTGGCGGAGCACGAAAATCAGGTTGTCGCCAAAGATCGCCTGACTAAACAGGTTGATGAACTGGGTAGCAAGCTGGACGCAACAACGCTCAATAAATTCAACCGCCTCGTACAAAACAGGGGTGGCAAGGCTATAGTGGCTGTGGAAAATAGTAATTGCACTGGCTGTAATACAAAATTGCGTACTCCGCTGATTTACCAGATTAAGGCGGAAGGTTCCATAATTTGTGAATACTGTCAGCGGTTTTTGTATTTATCGCAGTGATATGGGCAGCTTCAAAGAGCGCCTTGAGAGGATACGAACAAGGATGAGCCTTGCAACTGAGGCTTGTGGGCGCGATGCTGGCTCGGTTTCCCTCCTGGCTGTTTCAAAGTTCCATCCGTCGGAAGCGCTGCGGGAGGCAATGGAATCCGGCATTACACACTTTGCGGAAAATTACGTGCAAGAAGGAATGTCTAAATCAGCGCTGCTTCCGAATGCCACCTTTGCGCTGATTGGCCCGCTACAGCGAAACAAGGCAAAACCCGCATTACAGTATTTCCATGAACTTTTGACCGTGGATCGGCCTGAACTGGCCTCAAGATTGTCAAGGCTTGCTGAGGAATTGAGAGTCTGCCGCGAAATCTGGATTCAAGTTGACCTCTGGGGAGAAATCAGCAAAGTCGGGGGCTGCCCACCCTCATCTGTCCAATCCATAATTAACGCTCTTGGAGGCTCTTCTATTTTGTCCTTAAAGGGATTTATGGCCATTCCGCCCCCGGGAATGACTTCGGCTTTCAGTGAACTGGCCTATTTTCGTGAGACATGGCAGCAGCGGCTGGGCGTGCGAATACAACTGTCCATGGGTATGAGCGATGATTTAGAGGAAGCTATTAAAGCTGGTTCAGATCAAATAAGGATTGGAACCGCACTGTTTGGCGAAAGATAAGCAGTTCAACTACGGCGCAGTCTGGCGCATCCGGGCATTTTACTTGTTG
>JAIRRD010000216.1 GCA_031256155.1 Holophagales bacterium | reverse complement strand
CCCTACGCCCCATCGTCTCTGGCTGGAGTTCGTAACTTGTTGAGTGACAGTGAATTACGCCAGAGCCTGCTACGGTCGGGCGTAGCCTACCACTCCGTGGAATTGCAAAACTTGACGGTTTTGCAAGGGGAACTACTCACTTGACTTTGAAGTGAGCCAAAATATAGGGATCATGCCGTGGACGCAATTCATTGGAAAACCGCACTATTTCTTTGTAACGTAAGGTTTTGTTCGCGAACGGTCTGCCAATTCCTAAGTCAATTGAGTAGTTCCCTTTGCAAGTGGCTCGTGCCTATTTTACATGAAAGCGCTATAATCTTGCATATTGTCACTCTGATTCTTTCGAGGTACATCATGAGAATTCTTTGCACATCCCTGTTCACTGTGGCTTCCATACTTGGGGCACAGGACTACATCCCGCCCAAAGAGCCAACAGTCAAAGCCCAGTTGGAACGATGGAAAGATTGGAGATTTGGCCTGCTGATGCACTGGGGACCGTACAGCCAGTGGGGCATAGTTGAATCCTGGTCAATTTGCCCTGAGGATGAAGACTGGAGTCAAAGAACCGGCACATTCAACGGTAATTATTTTCAGTATAAAACCGCTTACGAAGCTCTTCAAAAGACATTCAACCCAACAAAGTTCAACCCCACACGCTGGGCTGAGGCCGCAAAAGACGCTGGTATGCGGTATGTAGTGTTTACCACAAAACACCACGATGGTTTTTGCATGTTTGACACAGCCACGACTGATTACAAAGTCACCGACCCGTCCTGCCCTTTCAGTCAAAACCGGAGCGCCAATATCGCAAAAAATGTATTTGACACATTCAGATCAAAGGGTTTTGGCATAGGCGCGTATTTTTCCAAACCTGACTGGCACTCAGAAAATTACTGGTGGCCTTATTTTCCGCCTCTCAACAGACGCGCCAACTACGATTTAAGCAAATACACGGAGAGGTGGAACGCTTTTACTCAGTACACACACCAGCAGATCAAGGAACTCGTTACCGACTATGGAAAAATAGACATTCTCTGGCTAGACGGCGGTTGGGTTCGCGCTCCAAGAGAAGACATAAAAATGCCTGAACTTGCATCCATGGCCAGACACCATCAGCCAGACATTCTCATCGTGGATAGAGAAGTCCACGGCGAATTTGAAAACTATAGAACGCCAGAACAAAAAGTGCCTGAAGCAAACCCGGGTTATCCCTGGGAAACCTGCATGACTATGGGGGATTCCTGGAGCTACGTACCCGGCGACAACTATAAAGACACAGCGACCTTAATCCATCTATTGTGCAAAATTGTCAGCCGAGGCGGTAATTTTCTTCTCAACATAGGCCCAAGTCCCGAAGGCGATTTTGACCCCATTGCCTATTCACGTTTAAAAGAAATAGGCGAATGGATGAAGCTCAATGCCCAGGCCATACACGGTAGCCGCCCCGTGGAAGTGAATACGGAAACCCCGCTTTACTTCACCAAAGGGTCAGATGGGTCAATTTACGCAATCCTTTTGCAGGACAAAGAAACGCCTGTATTGCCGGAAAAAATATCAATACCGCAAAATTTATTCAATAAAAAAACATCGGCTTATCTATTAGGCGCAAAGGCACAACTGAAAACTTATCAATCACCGGATGGCAGTCTGAGTTTGCTTTTGCCGGAAGAGTTGCGTAATAACCCGCCATGTCAGCACGCTTGGGTATTTAAGCTGAAATAGACATTGAATGTAACTTGGTATAAAGTAGCAATTCGGCTTTACATAAGCCATAACGGGATTTTTCATGGATTTTGAAAGTTTGGTTAGGGCAAAAAACGAGTTGGAGCCTCGTATCAGCCAATTAGTAGGCCATTTAGATCCAGAGCGCAAAGTCCTCGAATTGGAACAGATTGAAGAACAAGCAGCACAGCCAGGATTTTGGGATGACCCCGAAGGAGCAAAGCCCGTCTTAAAAAAACGCGGATTTTTGACAGACAGCATAGACACAGCAAAACGTCTCACCTCCAGCCTGGAAGACCTCGAAACGGCCCTTGAACTCTCCCGTGAGGATACGGCAATGCTCAACGAAGCCGATGCACTTGAAACACATCTCAGAGAGCAAGTTGAAGCTGCTGAGCTTCGCATGATGCTCGCAGGCGAGTTGGATCAAAACAACGCAATCCTCTCAATCGCCCCAGGGGCTGGCGGTACTGAGAGCTGCGATTGGGCGGCAATGCTATTGCGAATGTACCTCAGATATTGTGAATTCAAAGGATGGAAAACAGAAATAATTGATTATCAGGACGGCGACGAAGCGGGACTCAAAGGCGTGACCGTCATGGTTTCAGCCCCCTATGCGTATGGCTATTTACGAGCGGAGGCTGGCGTACACCGCCTGGTTCGCATAAGTCCATTTGATGCCGCAAAAAGACGCCACACCAGTTTTGCAGCTGTATATGTCTCCCCTGAACTTGATGACACAGTTGACCTTGATATCCCAGAAAAAGACCTAAGGATAGACGTGTTTCGCGCCAGCGGAGCCGGAGGCCAGCATGTAAATCGCACAGAATCAGCCGTTAGATTCACACATCTGCCTACAGGCATCGTAGTGAGCTGTCAGAACGAGCGAAGTCAAATCCAAAATCGCGCCACCGCGATGAAAGTCCTGAAAGCCAGACTGTACGAACTTGAGGAGCGTAAAATCCAGGAAAAAATTGCCAGCGCCTCCGGCGAAAAAGCGGACGTGGCGTGGGGCAGCCAAATCCGCAGCTACGTCTTGCAACCATATCAAATGGTGAAGGACCACCGCACACAATTTGAGACAAGTCAAACACAAAAAGTGCTGGATGGCGATTTGGACGGATTCATCCGCACACAACTGCTGGCGAAAAGCCTGAAAACCGGGGAGATATAGCCATTTTCGCCTGAATAAAAAAGAATTTTAATGATTTAAAATGTTTTGCATATCCTCTGAGGTGGGCACCTGAGTATCTTTATATAAGAGTCGCAAATCATAATTTAAAATTGCCCATTGTTCGCCATCTTCTTCTTTCCAATCAAGAGTGTCAATTGCTCTAATTTTGGAAGAATAACGAATTTGCAAAGGTGAGGTAAGATTGTTGTTCATATTAACAAAATTATTATAAAATTTGGTATCATAGGTAGTGTTTAAATAAAAAACCGAAAAAACATTATGTAAGAACAAAGGTAGATGATGAACTTTACTTATCAATTCCCCTTGTTCCCATTGTTAGCCAAATCATCTAAACCAAGTTTTTTAGCCACATTAGCGGCAATACGCGCATTGTTTGACCTATATTTATTTAAAGCTATCTTTCTTTCATTACGAATCATCTCGTCATAAAGATCATTTGCTTCTTTAAATCGACCCAATCTTAAAAACGCTTCAAGATGAGGTGCATATGCTGATTTTACGGGATAATCTTGAATTGTTTCAGACCCACCAATGTATATAGTTGTTCCCGATCCTGGTATCCATTCAGTTTTAGTTGGCTCACCGAGGGGTACGCTTTGAAATTCCCTGGCAATTTTCGCGAATTTTATTATATTGTCCCAATCCTGTTTTTTTGGTGTTCTTCAATAAGCCAAACACATACGCTAGGCGATGGGAAAGCTATAGTCAAACTTTGTGAGTCCCCAGGCAAAGCCTGGGGCTTACACGGAAAGTTAAATTATACTCAAAAGGCGTTTGTGAAAACAGCAATGAACTCAGAAATATGGAAAAAAATAAAAATGGAAACAAAATTACTTTTAGCATTACTTTCTCACTTAATAGTAGGAAGTGAAAAGAAAAGGGATGAATTGAAAATTTTTAAAAGCATGGCGCACCTCCAGGCGAAAAGAGTTGGATAGCATTCTACATCATAGGTTTAAAGAAATCACCATTCGTATTAAACATAGCATGGAGAATGGAACTTGCCAAGATTGATCTTGTCCTCCAGGCAACAATCCCGAATATGAGACCAGAAATCATGACGCGTACCCAGTTAAAAGGGTTATCATAATAGAAATAATGTGCCCCCCAGAAAAGGATGGCCTGGATGCACAGAATGGATAAATTGGAAAGTTTTATGCGTCTGCACTCTCCCCATAGTATGCCTCTAAAGAACAACTCCTCTGGCAGGGCGTTGAGGACAAACTGAACCAAAAAACCAAAAGGAATGCCAAATAAAAGCACAACAATATCTTTGGGGATGCGTCCTCTAAAAAGTATTTCGCACGAACAGTTAATCAAAGAAAGAACAACGGCAACGGACACAGCAATGGCTGTACCATTCAGCGTCAGTCTGGTCATGTTATATTGGGGGAATTCCTGCCTGGTGATGGTTCTGCGAAAAAAGACATAGGCAAGGACATAAGTGGCTACAACGTAGGCAGGCTGATCTATCAGTTCATAGCCAAACCGGACTAACAGAAGCCCTGCCAACAGAATGAGCCGCCATCTGGCATTCGGGGTCATAACCTAACCTCTCTCAAGCCTTCTTAATCTTGAAAATATGCACAAGCACACCGCTTACGGCAGTGCTAAAGCATTTTATCGAATCTTGTTATCAACTGCAATAAGTTGAACTGCCATATTTGCATCATCAATTTGGCCCAAATTATGCTTTATTGGATTTGAGGCGCTGTGCCCGGCAGGAGACAACCATGATAGATGCCAAACTATTGCAATCTTTTATGTCAGACATTGAATGGATGCGAGCTGTTTCAAGCAAGTCCACCAATAGTTCGACACCATCGTTAATGGCAGATTCTGCCCAATGCGACCCTTTCGCGGAAATACTGGCCAAAACAATAGGTGTTCTTGAAGAAAACCAGTCACAGGAGAATATGCCTCTGACGGGTATAAACACCGAACTCCAGCTTATTGAAGCAAATATGTTAAACACATGGTTGAATTCCGGAAATAACAAGAGCAACAGCGTGACCAAAGATGACATTGAAAAGCTATTCCCTGATCTGGCAAATCTGGATTCCATGCTTGGTTCTGTAGATTAATCCAGGGAGCGATGTTTGGCTGGGGATTGCTCTCCCCTTCCCGCTTCACACCTGTCCTTTGTACACTCGTTGCGCTTGCAGCGCGTAGAGTCATGCGTCAGTTTTCTTGATAAGCACCCTGCATTTTATTATCAGGTTCTTCAGACAATCCGCTTCGACGGTTATCTCTGTTATGTCCTCTCTTTTCTTAAATATTTTGAGGCAGGACGCTCTGGCTTTTTCGGGGACTTCACATTCTTTGCACTCTGGTGCTGTGGGTCTTGTTATAGTCAGTTCCATTTCTTTCTCCTAAATATCTTATTGTGGTTCCAGCCAGCAACATAGCAATTCCATCTGAAATGTTATCATATTCGCAAGGGGTTGGAAATACTGGTTGTGACACTGCCTTCGGGCAGGGCAGGTAGTATCTTGCCCTCAAACCATGCTTCAAAAAATCCTGACTCCATAGTCCCCTCATAACTGGTACGGCTCAATGACCGACTTCCCCGCGAATGCGGTGACGATGCCCACTGTAAAACGGTGATTGGTTTGGTACTCCAAACCTGTCGAAAACTGAGCGCCAAACCAATCGCCGTTTTACAAATTTGCAAGTTAGCGGTTATAGTCAACGCCCTTGACAAACATTACAGACAGGCAAGCACCGCCTACGCCTCCCATTTCGCTCCCCGCCGATGGCGGCTCGCTCCATTGCGGCGCAGTCTTGCGCGTCCGCGCGTTTTACTTGTGGAGCATTGTTACGCTCCACAAACGTATTTGGCGCATCCACCAGATACGCATTTATATTCTTCGCCGTTATCCTCTTTTCACCATCATAGATAGCTCTTTCAATTCCACTTGCCGCACTGAAACCAATTATCACGCAATGCACGGCTGCTTTGCCTTTGGCTTCGTTGCTCCA
>JAIRRD010000209.1 GCA_031256155.1 Holophagales bacterium | reverse complement strand
CCGTAATGGAGCGAGCCGCCGACAGGCGGAGAGCGAAATGGGAGTCGTAGGCGGTGCTTCCCTATCTGTACTGTTTGTCAAGGGCGTTGACTATAGCAATTTTCGCTTTCATAGTCCATGTACGGCGAGCCAAGCTCGCCTATGGACTATGAGCGGCCGTGATTCGCAAGCGAATCCCGGCATAGCGGTTTAACTACAATAAGTTAAACCGCTATATAAACCGCTATACAGGCGAAAATGGCTATATACTATACAGTTCAATGAATTTTTTCTGCGGACGATGATTGAAAGGTCGGCTCTTATGATTTTGATCAATAAATTTTTGGCGTCAATTATGGCACTGTCCAACCTAGCTGCCGCTCAGCCTACTGATATTGAAAAGCGCGCTTTGAAGCTGCACCACTCCATATTAACTATGGACACTCACTGTGATACGCCTATGTCGTTGGGCAGGTACGACATGGGCGTACGCCACAAAAAGGGGCAGGGGTGTCAGGATTTTCCGAGGATGAAAGATGGAGGGCTTTCGGCAAGCTGCTTTGCGGTCTATCTGGGGCAAGGTCCCAGAACGCCAGCGGGCTATGCTAAAGCAAAAGAACGGGCTTTGGCTGCATTTGATAATCTTGACCGTATGTTTAAAAAACACGCTGCCCTTTGCGAGCAGGCATATACAGTGGCAGACATAGCGCGGATAGCCGGAACAGGCAAACGCGCTGTTTTGGTCAGCATGGAAAACGGCTATCCGATTGGGTTGGACCTGAAGAATATTGATACCTATCATTCCAGAGGTGCTCGAATGATGGGATTGGTTCACAATGGAAACAATGACATATGCGACAGTTCAATGGGCCTTAAGGGTGGCATTGACCGCGGCCTCTCTGAATTTGGCAAGTCTGTTGTAAAGCGCATGAATGAATTGGGTATTGTCATAGACATAAGCCATGCTTCGGATAAGAGTTTCTTTGATGTGCTGGCACTGAGCAAAGCTCCAATCATAGCCAGTCATAGCAGTTCAAGGGCTATGTGCCGCCACCCAAGAAACCTCACTGATGAGCAGTTGCTGGCACTAAAGAAAAACGGCGGCGTTATTCAGCTCTGTATCCTGTCCGATTTCATCATTGCGAGAGATGTAAACCCTGAATACGCAAGGCTTCGGGATGAGCTTGAGACCCGTATAGATAAATTTGGGGGCTGGGAGGCTCTAAGGGAAAAACCGGAGGGTGATAAACTCATAAGGGAATACAGGGCACTCAGAGCTAAATTTGGCGGCCCAAAAGCAACAGTCAAGCAGGCGGTGGATCATATTGACCACATCGTCAAACTTATTGGAATAGACCATGTTGGCATTGGAACTGATTTTGATGGCGGAGGCGGTCTTTTGGATTGCCAGGATGTGACAGAACTGCCGAAAATCACTATTGAATTGGTGCGGCGAGGTTATTCGGACAAAGATATAAAAAAGATTTGGGGAGAAAATGCGCTAAGGGTGTTTGAAATGGCGCAAAAATATCAACCGCCTCCCAGAGTCATTTCTTCCAGAAGTATTGTCAATCCTGCTGAAGAACCGTACCATCGCAGGTCTGATCCGACCTCCACAATATTGAGCATCAGATCTCGTAAGTTTCCGGCAAATGTCATGCGATCAACGCTTTCCTCAAGCGAGCCGTTGCGGATACGGATGCCGCTGGCACCAACGCTCATGTCACCTGAGACGGGGTTTATGGTGTGAAGACCCATGATTTCGGTAATCATCACGCCATTTTGCAACTGAGCTATGATGGTTTCAGGGGTTTTGGAGCCGACTTTTGGGAACAAATTGAAAGTTGTTATACCGGGATTGCCAGTCGTACTGCGTGATGCGTTTGCGGTGGCGGTTGTATCCATTTCAGCAGCGGTTCTGAGGTTGTGAAGGTATGTGACCAAAATGCCGTCTTGAATCAGAATGTTTCGCTTGGTGGGGATGCCCTCTCCATCCCATGGTTCAGAACCAAGACCGTCTGGCATTTGTCCGTCATCGGTCAAAGTCAGTGATGGTGAAGCGATAATTTGCCCCAGTTTGTCTGCGAACAAACTGCGTCCCCTCAATACGGATTCTGCACTGAGCATACTGGTTATAATTCCAAGTAAATCAACAGTTACTTCCGGGTGTAGTACAACGGCATATTTGCCTGCGGGGAGTTGTTGAGGGTTTAACTTTGTTTCCGCTTTTTTCGCGGCTTCGCGCCCGATGGACTCAATGTCCACTGATTCTGGATGGCGCCCTATATCCCAATGATAGGCAGCTTGACGGTCATTGTTCCATTCTGCGGCTAATTCAATACTGGCTGAACAGGTACTGGCTATGTTTGGAGTGCGGACGCCTTTGTCGGTCAGCAAAAGGCTTGCGCCTGATCCATCTGCCCATGTGGAATTCCGAACAGCACAGATTTTTGACGAGGCATTTCTGGCCGATTCCTCCAGCATAAGGGCGCGATTAATGCGATCTTTGGGTGTCAAGGCTTCCGCACGGGCATCAAAGCGGCTGGGGAGGTCATCTGTTCCTTCCGGGCTCGCCTGGCGAATCCAGGGGTCTTCATCCCCAAGTGCTGACAATTCCCAGGCTTGTCGGAATAATTCTGTGACATCACGGCGTGTTATATCTGATGTTGTTGCGCTACCGACACAAATACCATTGGTTCCCTGGCGCAATACTCTGACACCAAGTCCGCCGCGTTTGCTCCTTGTAAGGTCTTCCAACGTGCCGTTTTGCGACTTGGCTCGTCTGGAGCGTGAAACAGACAGGTAAGCCTCAGCTCCGTATGCCCCCAATGTTTTGGCGTACTGGATACCGGCCATGACCGCATCTTCCAAATCCTGTGCAATCATTGACCTGAAAGTTGATTCATCGTGCATGATTAATCCACATTAGTAAAAAGTAAAACAACTATATACAATTTGGCACAGAATGATTCTTGACAGGTGTGAATATGTATAGCGGTTCCACAATTAATTGTCCTTTATGTCCGCAGTTTGTGGCTGCGCTTTCCGTTTCGCTCCCCGCCTGTGGCGGCTCGCTCCACTCTCAGCGCAGCTTAGGCACTCCGTGCCATTCCCAAAGGGAATTGCTATAGTTATCGCCGCCGAAAATGCAGGTATGCAGATAACCAGTAGCGGAAACATCATAAGCACAAGCAAATGCTCCAAAATTCACTTGGTTTTAGCATTGTTTTGATACAAGCGATTCAACCAAAATGAGCTAAATCGCTATATTGTCCGTGGCAACTGTAAACAAATACTTTGCTGCCTGTAACATCGTACACAAGCCATTGGTTTTTTGCGATTCTGCGGCTTAGAAAACCGTGCAGATTGCCGTGTAGTTCTTCTGGCCTGCCGATGCCGTGGTAGGGATCTGTTTCCAGTGCCTCCAGCAGCTTGTCTATACAGTCGGCGATTTCCGGCTTGTGTTTTTTCCAGGCCAGATATTGACTTTCAGCTCGTGGTTTAAATTCAACTGTGTAAGGCATCGGCTTTCCGTTTCACATCCCGCCAGGGGTGACTTCCTGTTAATCCAGCTCTGTGACAGGCCCTGTCTTTCATCAGGTCTTCTATTGAGCATGCTCCAAAGTCGGGGTGGTCCGCTATGGAACCTGGGTCTAAGTAAGTCTCTGACTCATCATCCAATGGTGGTGGCTGGTCTTTGGGAACAATGGCCTTTGGTTTCAGCGGTTTTAACGGGCCGTCTTTCAGTCTGTAATCCTGCACGAACAGAATCCGCTTACCGCTCCACATGCAGACATGGTTCAGCCAGTATTTGTTTATGCTGGGGGTTGCCGCAAGAAGGCCTTTGTCTATTAACTCTTTGAGTCCTCTTGTGTAGGTTGCTTTGCCCATTGGTGTGTAGTGTTGGTCAACCTCGTTAAATGCCAAATAGACCTGGTCTTTATCCACCATGTCTCTTTCAAGCAATTTCCAATATATGACTTCAAAAACACGGGAGCCGGCTGAAGTAAGACCTTTGAGTGCTTTTACACCCCTGGCGAAGATCTTTACAAAATGTGTGGAATCTAATTCCCGCCCATGCCAGAATCCGGCTTCGCCACCGTCTGTGAGGTCGCCGCTGTTGGGGACGAAAACTGTTTGGCTGCTTTTTAAATAGCTCTCTTTTGTGGCGATGTCTTGTTCAAACTCTCCACTATCATGTATGAAAGGATTTTGTTCATAAGTTTTTCGTCCCCTCTTGTAAATCTCAGAAACAATATTCGTTTCAGCCGCCATTTTGAACCTCCGATAATCAAGGTGCAACATTTTTATTATAACTATTCCATCTCAAAATTGCATTCCGCAATTTTGAGCGGTTAAATTTAATGCGGTTCCCCAATTTGGTTGCCCTTGTCACAGCTCATAGGCGGACTTTGCTCGCCGTAAATGGGCTAGAGCAGTTTAACTTTGAGAAGGAAAACTGCTCTAAGCTGGGATTTGCTTGCAAATCACAGCCGCGTGGTGCTCTTAGGCAAGCTTTGCTTGCCGTAAAGAGAGCATCACAAGCGCAAAATGCTCTATGAAAGCGAAAATTGCTATATAGCGCACAGACTTCTGGCGTGGGCCTGGGCTTCCGGGCCATCTGGATGCCCTGAGAGGAGGCGCGCCAATTCTCTTATTCGCTGTTCATCCTCAACCCATGTCAGGTCAGCGCGTGTTCTGCCCGAAACAGTCTCCTTACTCAAAACGCCATGATGGTCGGCTCTGGCGGCCACCTGGGCCAAGTGTGTGACAACAAGAATCTGGTGTCTCTGGCCAAGCTCGTGGATTGATTCCCCCACAGCAAGGGCAGTTTCGCCTCCACGACCGGCATCTACTTCGTCTAGTACCAGCGTTAACTCTTCGCCGATACCTCTTCCGGCTCCCATCATAGAGAGCATCAGACGGCTCAGCTCACCGCCGGACGCGATTTTTGCCAGGGGACGAAAGCCTTCGCCTACATTGGGTTCAATCCAAAAGGCCAGACAGGTGAAACCTTTAGGCGAAACGCGGACATTACGCCCTTGCTGAATCACCACGCTCCTGGGGTCTTCACTGATACCCATTCTTATCTGCAGCTTCGCCCCCGCCATGCCGAGCCGCGTCAGTCGCTTATGTACCTCTTTCTCCAGGGACGTAATCTCTTCCTGGCGCCGCAAATGCAATTCCTCTGCGGCGGATCGATATGCCTCCGCTACGATGCCGAGAACTTTTTCCAACTCGGCTACAGACTCATCACCCTCCATCAGAGCCGCCTGTTCGCTCCGCAAAAGCGCCTGTTTTTCTGACAGTTCATCCGGTTCGCAGGATAGCTTTCTGGCTAGGCGCTCGTACCGCGCAAGGCGGCTTTCTATATCTTCCAGCCTGTTCGCGCCCATACCAGACCACTTTACACACTCATCCTCTGATCTGGCTTGCAGGTCATCCAACTCAATCATGGCGCTTCTCATGCGGTCCTGCTCGGACTGAATATCGGGGATAATGGCCGCAGCTCTCGACAAGGCGCGCTTTGCTGATTCCAAATACGGCCTTGCGCTTCGGAAAGCCCCCGCAGATTCCCTCCATGCATCCTCAAGATGTGTGGCATGGCGCAATGTCTCGCGCTCCGCTTTGAGCTGAGTCCATTCGCTGGGTTTTGGAGTTAGTTTGTTGAGGGCACCTAGCAGTTCCGCCAGATCGTCCAGGCGCCGTTCACGATTTGCCTCGCTGTTTTTTCGCGCTCTCAACCGCGTTTCCGCTTCTTTCACAGCATTGGCTTCAGTGCTTAAATCAACGCAGACACCGACAATTTCATCAAATAATCCAAGATGTCTGTCTTCGCTCAGTAGGCTTTGATGGTCATGCTGGCTGGTGAGGCGGAGCCATATCCTGCTTGCGTCGCGCATGTCAGAAAGAGTTACGGGCGAGCCATTGATCCACGCCCTGCTGCGGCCATTTGCGCCCACTTCACGCCGCAGCACGACAGGTTGTTCAGGGGGCAGCCCCTTCTCTTTCAGTAGTCTGTCCCAATTTTCAAAGCTCCCGTCAACTACCGCCTCGACAGTCGCCCTATCCGCTCCGATACGAACGACATTTGAATCGCCCCTTATGCCCAGAAGAAGAGCCAGGGCATCAACCAAAAGGCTCTTGCCCGCACCGGTTTCTCCCGTCAATGCAGTAAAGGCATCCTCAAACTCCAGTGCAAGGTCTTCTACTAATGCCAGATTCTTGATGCGCAGTGAACAAATCATTTTAAGATGGTATAGCAATTTCATGTAAAATGTACTGAGCCACTTGCGAAACTGTCTTGTTTTACAGGCCCAAAAGTGAATACGATAGAACTATCAGAAACAATAGGCAGATTGACCATACACTTCCTGGCTAAATCCGTAGGTCGGGATTGGAACATAATCATATGCGGCGGCGACAAACCCCATATCGGAGCTGTTGCTCTGGCAAGTCCTGACTGTTCATGCTCGCTCATTTGCCTGCCAGACCACAGAGAGGGCGAATTGGCACAACGTGTTGCCACTGTAATCGCTGCTCAGATTAATGCCACCGTATGCGTATCCTGCGGAATACATTTGGAAAATATAACACCTGATGAAATACTACTGGTCAATGCCATGGTCGAAAAAATCACAAAAAAATTCTAACAAAATATTAACAGTGGCGATACACTGTAATTTGTGTTGAGGTTTTAGAAGTTATGAGGCTCCGCCAAAGAATTGAACTGGCTAGCATGGGTTCCTTAATGATTGCAGGAATTGTTATTGCGGCTACATCTATCACTACATTGTACAGTGATATTAAGGAGCAGGATCAGGCACTCGTAACCAACTGCCTTCATGTGGGCAATGCGTTTATTGAAGATAATCTCTTGGCCTTGAATGTCACGGCAGAGGACATAGCCACTAATCAGGATATAATACAGGCCGTTCAAAGGGAAGATGTTGCGACTCTGAAGCGTTTAGGGAAACACAGCATGGATGTGTTTAAAGTTCCGATTATTACCTTTATGGACAGCAGGGGGATTGCTTTAGCTCGTGCACATGCCGAAACGGCAGGCGACCAGGTTAATGCAACCGCTGTAAAAAGTGCCCTGAAAGGGAAACCGGCCAGAGGCGTGGAACAAACCAATTCCACCAGTTACGAATTTGTGGCCACTGTCCCGATTATGGTGAATAGCTCTGTCATAGGCGTTGTCTTAGTAGGAAATTCGGCAATTTCAGAGCACTTGTTTGTGGATGATCTCAAAAAAATGATGAGCATAGAATGTACAATATTTCATGAAGATACCAGAGTTTCGACCACAATTCTCGCTAAAGATGGCGGCAGAGCCGTAGGGACAAAGCTGACCAACAATTTCATTATTAAAAATGTATTAAAAGACGGGCAGACATACCTCGGTGAAAACGTAATTCTGGGTAAAAAACATACAACAGGCTACATGCCAATAAAAAGCCCGGGGGGTGATATAAATGGCATGTTGTTTATTGGCCGCAATTTAGACAAATTGATGGGTACCATATGGAAGGCAATATTTAAAATCATTATTATAGCACTATCAGTCATTTTTCTATCCATATTGCTCTTGCGCCGCATTATTGCCGGTATTGTAAAACCAATCATTAAGACCGATGAGTTGTTAAAAGAACTTGCTCTTGGTAATTTGACCATACGGCCTGAGTCTAGCTTAAAAACAGAGGATGAAATCGGTGAAATGGCGGTATCGCTTGATACTTCTCTTACTTCACTGCACAGCAGTATTAGTAAAATTACCTCCATATCCCAGGAAGTTGCCGCTGGGGCTGACCATATGACAGGCATACTGGGGGAAATATCCGCAGATGCACACGGCATAGATGATGGTGTGAGAAAACAACAAAGTATTCTCACCGAAACTTCAAATGACATCAATCAACTGACGCTTGATATTTCAAAAGCGTGCAACATGGGCAATGAATCGTCGAATATTATAGCCAAAGCCCTGAAAGAAACAGATAACTGCACTGAAAAAATGAATGAGTCTGTCCAGGCAATGCATGAAATTTTGACCAGTTCGAAACAAATAAGCAAAATTACGACCGTCATTTCACAGATAGCCCGCCGGACAAATCTGCTGTCTCTAAACGCCGCGATTGAGGCCGCTAAAGCCGGTAAGCATGGCAGAGGATTTGCTGTTGTAGCAGATGAAATCCGCAAGCTGGCTGAACGGTCGGCAAGTGCTGTGCAGGAAATAGAAAAATTGATCAGCGAGAGTAACGGAAAAATTCAAGTCGGATCAAAGTCTATAAGCGATTTAAGTTTAATGATAAATGGTATTGGGATAGACGTACGCAAGAGCGCCGACATTTCGAAAGAGTCATCAAGAACTTTGGACGAGCAGGTACAGGTTGGCCAACTTGCCTCCGCATCCATGAAATCTGCGTTTGATGTAGCCGAAGTTAACGCTAACGCGGTGTTGCGCTTGGCAGATGAACTAAAGAAAGCCGCTGAAAATGTGACAAAAGTGTCGGATGTCGCAAATGTATTGCGCGAATTGTCCACACACTTTACTTTATAGCCAATGCCGCTCAGGCACCGTAAAAAATGCCTTGACTTCGTACTGAAAACAAGCCATTCTCAAGTGTCCTGTCGGCAACGGCATGGGTCCATAGCTCAGTCGGTAGAGCAGCGGCCTTTTAAGCCGTTGGTCGCGCGTTCAAGTCGCGCTGGACCCACCACAAATACCCTGGGGGCTATCGTCTAGGGGTTAGGACACCGCCCTTTCACGGCGGCAACACGGGTTCAAATCCCGTTAGCCCTACCAAGTAACCACGCTGTTTATAGCGTGGTTTTCTTTTGGGATGATTTATTAATAATTAAAGACTGCCCGAAAACTTCCATATCAAAATTGCTTTCCGCAATTTTGATATGGAACTGCTATATTTCATGTAGGACAAATGTGATTATGGAGTTCGCATGAAATTGCAAATTTTAACTCTTTTGTTGAGCGCACTCGCTGTCTGTGCCCAGGAGGCACCTGTCCAGGCTCCCCAAGTCAAGTCCCAAACCAAACCAAGGGTCAGTATTCATACCAGTTACGGTCCGGTTGTGGTTGAGTTGGAACCGGCGCTTGCCCCCGTAACTGTTGAAAATTTTTTGAACTATGTAAAAAACGGGTATTACAGTGGGACAATTTTTCACCGTGTCATAGATGGTTTTATGGTTCAAGGCGGCGGTTTTACAGAG
>JAIRRD010000206.1 GCA_031256155.1 Holophagales bacterium | reverse complement strand
TAGTCACTGTCATGGCGCAGAGTCGGTCTGCTGCCATTCGGCGCGAGGCTCTTTAACCGCGCCTTCATCAGGCGCAATTCTTCCTGAATCGAAACACCATACTGACGGGCAGCCATGAGCGCTATTTTCCTGGCTTCATCTGCGTTTGATGTGTTTTCAAGCAGTGGTAAAAGGGCAAATGCGCTTTTGCCTTCACCCCTGTCAACGTGACGAGCCATTAAAGCAACGCGCAGTGCGGGAAGACCAGGATGCAGAGGAGAACGGCGGGCGAGTTCTCCGCCAAGCGCCAACGCTGTAGTAAATGTGCGATCAGGGATACTTTCAAGCTCAAGTCTATCCAAAGCGCTTTCAAGCGAAGCGTCCGTTAAAAAGAAGGATATGGCACCAGTCCAGAACCCTGGCGTCCTGTCAATCTGTGCGGCCCATCGGTAAGTTTCATCGTTGTATACACCAACACTTAACGGGCGGTTGCCGGATAGCAGAGCCAAATGAGCCAAGCGTGCCAAGTCGCCCAACTGTGCATTGGAATCGCCAAGATGGGCCGCAGCCAGCAGAGACCGAAATGCTTCCGGGATGGCATTGACTTCATTGTACAGCCGACTCAATAGCAAGTGCTGGTCACGGTTCAGACTGGTTTCAAAGCGGCGCTCCATTTGTCTTATCAGGTCTGTGGCAGAATCGCCTCTGCTCTGGCCCTGAAACCAAGTGCATAGACGTATCAGGGCAGGGCCGTCAAAAGCGTTTTCTAACTGTGTCCTCCAGTCGCTGGGCTTGTCAGGATTACCCTTATTGACCATTGCGGCGTAAGCCATTCTGAAATCCATGCTCCGTGGCTGAAGCACCGCATCGTCCAGAATCCTGAATGCCTGCTCATATTTTTTGCGATCAGCGCATAGGTCAGAGCGCATTAATAATTTTCTTTCAGTGTCCAATACGTTTGTGGCGGCCAGTACCCTATCAGCTTCATCCAGACGGTTTGCGCTCTCAAGGCGGCGCAGCCATGATTCAAGGGCGTTTGCATCGCTGGGAAACAACTCGCTTCTGGCTCTTGACAGGGCAATGGGGTCAGCCGCATCGGGGTGCAGGTCTGCCCATCGAATACGTTCATCACACAAGGTTCTTTTGTCTGTAGCGTCAAGCCCCGGCATGGCTTTTTCCGCCGTCTGAAATGCTTCAATGATGTAATTGTGAGCCATTGCCCATTTGGCAGCTTCAAACCAAGCCAACGCACCTTCGCGCTCGGCCCAGCCAGACATGGCATCCCATGCGCCTTTCCTGTCTCCCAGTTCAAGTCTGGCTTCCGCCAAATGGCGCAGGGCTGTAGATTCAGTACTGGCTCCCAGTAACTGCGCCAATTCCGCCGTTGGCGTTGGGTAATGCACCTCTTTGCCGTCAATCAGTGAAAATCTGGTGGCGATAGCATAAATCCAGTCACTTTCCAGCATGTCGCGCCAGTCAATTTTTCCAGCGCCGATGAATAACAGAGGCAGGGCTATGGCCGATAATAGCTTTATGCGTGAGCGCATCACCTCACCTCCAGCACAGAGCGGGCAAAGGCGCGGTTTTTTGCTCCATCAACGGCTTCAAAGAACACCTCACATTTTCCGGACATGTTGCCCGGTACTCTCAAGTAGCCTATAGAACATTTGTCTTTATTATCCCATTTGAGCGGAACCGGCGGCGCGTTGCCAATTCGCGCTGTGAGTATCACTACATCAGAATCGGTATTTGCCATTATTTTTATAATTTCGCCGGGGCTTGCGACTGTCGGCACAGTTGGCTTGATATCAGGGGCTTTGCCGTCCATTATAAAGTGTTTGATTTCACTTATGGTTGCGCCGCTGACATCTTTGATGAGTATCCTGACGGCGTGGCGGCCATCGGGGAAATCAACCGGCGCAAGAAACCTGCCCTCCCAAATATTGGTTCCCGGTCTTCGCAGTAAGTTCAGCTTTGTTCCAAAAGGCAGCAACGCCACCGCACTGCGCGTTCCCTGGTCGCATTCAACGCGCAGAACCGGATCGCCGGGCTGGATGCGGCGCGGACGCAGTAATGAGCGCGGCGCGGCCAGAAAAGCTGTGTAAGGAGTTATGAACTTATAGCGTTTTGACAGCGCAATGACTTCATCTACCCAATCGCGCCTTTCACCTTCAAGCTCAATGCGGGCAAGGAGGTCATCAGCCCTAGCCCTGGCCCATCTCTTTGGGAGGTCCTTTGCATCAAGGGCTTTTACAGGGAAATCAGTCTTTATTTCATGGAAACCGCCGTTGAAAAGGGGTGAATTTAATTTAACGCTCAAACCGCTCTGTGGCTGCCCATAGCGGCCTATCCAGCCCGAAAGAGCACCTGTTTCCATTGGTTGGGTCAAAATCGGATAAATGTGCCTCAGCTTGGGGTCGCCGCCCGAAACCACAAATGGAATACTGTTCTTGTCTTTAGTGCTGTCCAGCGCCACGCTCTGCTCTTCCGGTGCCAGCAGGTGCCTGTAAAAGAAGTCCTGCTCAATTTCGGTGGAAGTAGAAAATATCACGCCTGAAGATGTGTTGACCAATGCTTCCTTTGGCTGACTGCCGCTGAATAGTGTAAACAACTGTGTTGTGCCAAGCGCTTCCCGTAGTTCCTTTGAAGTGGAAATATCTGCTCCGCTGGTCAACAGAAAAATGCGTCCGGTGTTTGACTCATTGTTTGCAATTGTCTTTTTTGCCATTTTTATCGCACGCGCAACACTACAACCTGGAGCCAGTGGACGCTGTCGCAGATTGTTCAGAGCCTCTTCCAGTTCTTTTGGCGTGGCTGGCCGCAGTTGGTCTTCCACCGGCAAACGGTCAAAGGGTATCAGCAGGAATTGATCCGTTGGTTCAAGCGTTCCCAAAAACCTTACCAGATGACCATAAGCCGCTTCCAGCCCATCCCATCTGTGACTCAGCGATGTTTCAAATAAAATTGCCAATGTTTGAGGCGGATGTCTTTCTCTTTTTGACGATTTTTCACCTGCTTTGGCCTGACTGCCAATGGGCATTGCCTCTAACATAAAGAATCCATCTGCTTCAGGCGGTATTTCAGAAGGGCGTTCCCAGGGGGCGAGTGCCAGACCTTCAGGCATTTGCCCGGTCGGGTTGCGAAAGGCGGTCATACGCAGGGGGGACAGTGTTTTTGGAGTGATGCGGAATTGCAGGTCTCTGTCCATCCTGAAATTACTGGCTGTGAAATACAGCCTGCCTTGCTCTGACTTTAGGGGAATGCCGCTCTGCATACCTTCGTACTTGCAGTCGCCCAAATGTATGTTGACCGTAAAATGGGAGGCTATGGGAGCTTCGCCCGATGGGGGCCGTAGCACAAGGCGGAATTCGCCCGTTGAGTTTATGTATGGGACTTCCTGGTGGAATTGCAGTTCCAGTCTTTTGGTTCCAAGGGCAGGGATGGGAGCTACTTTCACGGAAAACAGCGAATGTGAACTCGGGCGGGAAGAAGATGGCCTGTCAGCACCATCTTCTTCTTCCCCCTGCTGCAAGAGACCGGGGTCTATCCTCTGCCGAGTGATTTCCTGATAGATAGACCTTGCGCGGCTTTTCTCCAA